>NC_018584.1:2132812-2437500 GCF_000307025.1 Listeria monocytogenes ATCC 19117 | reverse complement strand
ATGTGTGGATAATTGGGTATACCAATGTCGGTTGCAAAATGGGGCGACGGAACGGAAAGTTTTGTATAAGTTATATGATAACTCAATGTTTTTGAAATGTGTGGCGTTTTTTGTTACGAATGTGGAGGAGCGCAAATTCACAGATTTTATGGATACGTATTTTATTTCTCATTCGCATGCGTATCGGTTGAAGCACAAGGTAGAAGCGTTTCTTCGAGAAATTGATTTGACACTTGATAATAATCGAATTACTGGGAAGGAATACAGGGTTCGGTATTTGATTGCGCTTCTTCAAGCAGAATATGGTGTGCTTATTTATCCACTTTTGGATGAGGAGAAGCAAATGATTGATGACTTTATGGCGACGTTGAATTTGCGGATTAATATTGATACGTTGGCGCATAATGCGGAAGGTCATGCGTATTTTCGGTCGCTGATTTCGATGGTGTTTAAGAGGGATATTCCGACTAGTGCAATTATATTGGATGAACAGTGTCAAAAATATATTGAGTCTTCAAGCTTTCTTGCTATGGTTCGGAAAAGTAGTAAGGAAACACTTGAAAAAGAGCTTGGTCAGGAATTTTCATATAATGATTACTTGTATTTAATGCTGATTTATTATTCGACTAATTTTAGTATCATTGATGCTTCCATGAAAAAGGTGGAGTTGGAGCAGTTTAATGAGTTGATAATGAAAAATGCGGATTTACAAGTTTTGATTGATTTATTTGAGGAATATTTTGGTCCGGAGGTTGTTAATCATTCGCTTTTTCGGGCGGCACTTTGTTACTTTTTGAAGAAGACGTTGTTTAATTTGCAGGGACTTATTCCGAGTAATGAGCGATTACTGGATAAAAAGTATGAGCCACTTTATATGGTTGTGAAAAATGTTTTGGAGCGCTGGAATGAGGCTAGTGAATATCGAGTATTATTAATTGATTCGCACATTAATTATTTGACGATTCATTTGTATCCACTGATTTATAAATGGAACAATCCGGTGCAAATTTGTATTTTTTCCTTTAATTTAATTAATTTCGAGTCGTGTAAGTTTCAGGTGGAGCAGGAGCTGGGGCGGAAGGTGACGGTGCATGAGACGATGTTTAATTCAGTGGAGGAGTTGAACCAGGTTTTAACGGAGTCAAGTGAGCCAACGATTGTGCTTTGCCATCCGAACTGTGAAATGGAATTGAAGGAAGCGGTAGATGGGATGATTATTCCGATTTCTTTGGCTTTTTTTGACAGAGATCTTGTAGATGTAGAAAGGGCGATTCAGTCGCTTAGAATAAAAGAACATGATAAAAGGCTAGCCTATTTGAGAGGCTAGCCTTTTTATTAATGTGTGAAGCCGTGGACGCCGGATTGTTGGGTATCATGGAAGAGGATGTGAGCGTTGTTTAGTTCTTGAATAGAGGCTTGGAAATCTTGGATGAATTCTTCTGCCATGTTGAAACCGAGGTCAGCGCGGCAGACGTAACGTTGGATGATGATGTTTTCTAAGTTTTTTGGTAGTGGGTATGCGGGAACTTGCCAGCCGCGCATTTGGAGGCGGTCCGCTAAATCATATAATGTCCATTTTACGTTAGCGTCGTCTTTTAATTTATAGCAGACGATTGGTAAATGGGAGCCGTCGTTATAAATGTCAAAGTAGCCGGTTTGTTCGACTGCATGGGCAAGGTATTGTGCTACATCGCTTGTTTTTTGATGAATGGTGCGGTAGCCTTCGAAGCCGTAGCGTAAGAAATTGTAGTATTGACCGATGATGTGGCTCGCACTGCGGGAGAAATTGATTTGCATGGTTGGCATTTCTCCGCCAAGGTAGCTGACTTTAAAAATAAGTTCTTCTGGTAGGTAGCTTTCATCTTTCCAAAGGACCCAACCGATACCAGGATAAACGAGGCCGTATTTGTGACCAGAAGTATTAATGGAGATAACGTTTTTCAAGCGGAAGTCCCAGATAATATCGGGTTCGACAAATGGAGTGAAGAAGCCACCACTAGCTGCGTCAACGTGAATGTAGACTTTATAATCTGTTTTGCTATTGTATTCTTCTAATTTTTCGTTAAGTGCGTAGATGTCATCGTAGCGGCCTGTGTAAGTGATGCCGAGGATGCCGACAACGCCGATTGTATATTCGTCGACGTAATCAAGGACTTGGTCGGTATTCAGTTGCATGTGATCTTTATCCATTGGAACAACGCGCATATCGATATCCCAGTAGACACAGAATTTTTCCCAGCACACTTGGTAGCCAGAGGAGATAACGAGGTTTGGTTTTTGCGCATAAATATCTAAGCCAAGTTTTTCCGCACGTTTTCTCCAAGCAAATTTCATTGCCATTCCGCCCAGCATACACGCTTCACTAGAGCCGATTGTGGAAGTTCCCATGAATTTTTGGTCCTTAGGTGCATGCCATAAGTCAGCGATAATATTGACGCAACGATTTTCAAGTTCAGCTGTTCTTGGGTATTCAGATTTATCGATTGCATTTTTTTCTAGTGTTTCGGACATTAATTTGGTTGCTTCGTCTTCCATATATGTTTGGCAAAAAGTAGCTAAGTTTTGACGGGCAGAACCTTCATCTAAAAGTTCGTCTTTTACTAAACGATAGGCAATCCGAGGTTCGAGTGGTTCTTTTCCGAGGGTGTATTTAGGAATATCACGATCCTCTGCACTTGATCCGAAAACTGGTTCTAAATAACTTTCTTTATTTTCTTTACTATATAACATGATTTTTTCCTCCTATAATTTGTCTTGATTCATAATATGTTTTTCGTCGGGGTTAATAATGTGTTCGCCACGAGCTCTTGGGTGGGTGAATTTATTGATGTCGCTTGATTCTAAATGTGTAATATCTTTCGGTGAGATGTCTTTTTTATCGTGCACAGCGTAGATGATAAATGGAATTAGTACGGTGACGATAAAGCTGATTGATAAGATAACCATGTATGTCGTGTCGCTTTTTGCGGCGATGGATGCTGGTGGAACAAAAGAGATACATAAAGCGAAAACGGATGTTACTAAGCCGATTAGCGCTACAATCACTTTAACAATTTTGCCACCAGGGATTTGATAGGTGCGTTTTAAGCTTGATTTTTTGAAAATAAGTACTAAGTAGCCGATGAAAAAGAGTAAATAGCCGACTAAATAAATGACTACGGTTAAGGAAATGGCAGTTAGGAATGATAAATTATTTCCGCCGCCGCCGAATGTGAGAATAGCTGCCCAAATGGTAACGACGACGCCTTGAACCATAATAAGTGGAACAGGGACACCGTGTTTATTTACTTTTTTCATTTTTTCTGGAAGTAAGCCTTGTTCTGCTGCAGTATACATTCCGCGTGAGGGGCCGACTACCCAGGCACTGACTTCACCCATGACGCCAAGTGCAATCATGATGGCAATCAGTTTTACTGCCCATCCTAAGCCGGAACCAAAGTGCAGAATTAATGCTTGGAATGTTTGGACGACACCGGAGCTAAGGGATAAATCTTTTAAAGGTAACACAGCGGAAATGGTTAGGCCGCCGATTGTATTCAGTGCGATGGCTAAAATAACGAGCATAATCATCGCTAGTGGATAATCGCGTTTTGGATTGGTCATTTCATTTACGTGGCTCGCGGAAGCTTCAACACCCATGTAAGCGAGTATAAATGACACGAAGATGACTAATGTTGAAGCTTTTGAGAAATCCGGGATAAACGCCTCTTTGGAAAAAGTGACATGAAGGGGATTTCCGCCAGCAACATAAGCAATACCTAGGATAAATAAAATGATTGCTGGGATGAGAATACCGATAATAAAACCAAATTTCGCGATTTTAGCAGTGTTTTTCGTACCACCTAGTTGAGAAAAAGTAAGTCCCCAGAAAATGATTAAAACACCGATAAATTTAATAAAAGGGTTCGATTCGAGCGCGGGAAAATCAAATACATACGATAGCGCGCCGAGAATAAAGTAAATCATTGTCACGAATCCGACCGTTATTTGAAACCACTGAAAGAAGATTGCGGCAAAACCAAAACGTTCCCCGAGTGTATTTCCCACCCAAGAAAAAATACCGCCTTCTTGCCAGCCATCAACTGTCGCCATTTCTGCTGCACATAAAGCGACAGGTAAGAACCATAAAAATCCGCCAAGTAGCAAGAAAAATACGAGATGAAAGCCGGAAGTGGCAAATGTTGGATATTCATAAACTGTCATAACCATCGAAGCCGTAATGGCGAAAAATCCGAATAAGGTTAAAGACTTTGCTTGTTTAGACATTGTGTAGTACCTCCCAATTTTTTGTTTGCGAAAATACAACTAAACGAAGCTATAAGTAATTAGAATGATGCTTAATTAATGGTAAATGTGATTTTTTTGGAACATCATCAGTTAACACGAGAAAAGCACCTCCTAAGTTATTGTTTGTTGGAACATGTATAAGATTAGCACGTTTGTTTTCGAAAATTATTCCAGTTTTTTTCTTGGCTAAGGAAAATTTTTGAGACAGTACTTGAGGTTGTTTTATTCACGGCAAACGTATTCATTAAATTTTTTTCCATTTTTAGTAAAAAACTCTTGCACTTTAAAAAAAATGGGTGTATTGTATATAGATGTTAAATGTCCATTAAGGATATTGAAAGGTAATAATGGGAAGAGGGAGGATTTTTATTATGAAGTTGAGCAAAAGTATGGATCAGGTATTTTGTATTATGACGATGTTGTACACCCAGAAGGTAGATGTTCCCATTTCTTCCGTAACTATTCATCACCGTTTGCGTGATTCGTCGCCGTCTTATATTAGTAAAATTTTGAGGAAGCTAGTCGTTAGCGGGCTGATTAATTCAGTTTCGGGTAATAACGGTGGTTTCACGCTTGCTAAAGACCCTGAAGAAATTAATTTGCTGGATATTGTAGAAGCAGTGGAAGGGAAAATCGATACATACCCAGATTCCGACTTAATCCACACTGTTTTCTCTGACTATCATGAATTTGCAGAGTCCGGTATTCACACCATTACAAGTGCTTTTAGAAACGCTGATAAAGAATACGCTAATTATTTATACTCACAAAAATTATCTGTTTTAGTAGAGCAAGTTATTGGGAAAGAACGAACCACTATCATAGATTGGAACGAAGCGTAATAAATCTTTAAAAGAAAGAAGTGCGGTAATAAAATGGATATGGTAAAAAATGAGTGGAAGAAATTATTTAAAAACAAAATACTACTTTTATCATTTGTAGTTATTCTGTTTATTCCACTTTTATATGCAAGCTTTTTCTTAAAATCCGTCTGGGATCCGTACGGCAAAACAGGGGATTTACCAGTAGCGGTAGTTAACAATGATAAACCGGTTGATTATAACGGCCAAACAATGGATGTTGGTGATCAGTTAGTCACAAAACTGAAAAGCAACAAAGAACTTGATTGGAATTTTCTTTCCAAAGAAGATGCGGAACAAGGCTTAAAAGATGGCAAATATTATATGATTGTCACGATTCCAAAAGATTTCTCTAAAAATGCAGCATCCGTTTTAGATAAAGATCCGAAAAAAATGGAATTATCCTATAAAACAAACGGCTCGCTGAACTATTTAGGTCAAGTCGTGAGTGAACAAGGAGCCAAACAACTGAAAAGCGAGGTTTCCGCTGAAGTAACAAAATCATACGCGGAAGCAATTTTTGATAAAATTAAAGAGTCTGGTGAAGGGTTCGCCCAAGCTGCAGATGGCTCTGGAAAAATTAAAGATGGCCTTGTGAAATCACAAGAAGGTAATAAAACGATTTCTACTAATTTAAAAACGCTCGCAGATAGCTCTTTAACGTTCAAAGATGGCGCTAATACGTTAGAAGTTGGCTTGAAAACTTACACAGATGGTGTAAACACTGCGGCCGCTGGTGGGGATAAATTAAATGATGGTGTTTCGACACTTGCAGCTGGAGTAGGACCACTAAAAGACGGTGTAGCAGCGCTTGACGGCGGGGCAACGAAATTAGCTAGCGGAGTTTCTACCTATACATCTGGTGTAGATACACTAGCAGGCGGAATTAACCAAGCTTACACTGGTTCTACTGCACTTTCAGATGGATTAAATAAGATGAATGGCAGTGTACCAACTCTAGCATCGGGCATAACACAACTAAATAACGGCCAAAAAAGCTTAGCAACTGGCTTAGATTCACTAGTCGATGGAAGTAACAAACTTTCAGCAGGACTTAAAGAATTAGACGGTAATTTAACTGATAAACAAGGCAAAATTGCCCAATTGAAACAAGGCATGAACGATTTACAACAAGGAATTGATCAATTAAATAAAAGTGTCAACGGGGAAGATGCAGCACTTGCAAAACAACTCGCTGCCTTACAAAAAAGCTTAGGCGACCTACAAAATGGCTTAACATTTATTAAATCTAATGCGAACTTCGATGCTGAAGCAATTAAATCAAAAATTAATGCGACAGCTGGCGTGAGTGCAGAAGATAAACAAAAAATTATTGATGCTATTCAAGCCGATTTAGATAAAGAAACACAAAAATCCGCTACACAAGTAGCAACAGTAGAACAACTACAAAGCGGCTTATCAGGTCTTGATTTAGCGGCAATTCAAACACAAGTAACAGAATTACAAACTGGCGTAGCGAAAATTTCCGCTGGTTATCAAGCAGTTCACGGTGGAACAAACGAAGCCTTTAACAGTATTCACCAAGCAATTAATGGCTCAGGTAGTCAAACTCTACTTGGCGGCGCGAACCAACTAACTGCTGGACTCAAATCAGCACAAGCTGGAAATGCCAAATTAGTTGCTGGAACAAATCAACTTAACAGCCAAGTGCCAACCCTAACTTCTGGCGTAGGACAACTCGCTGCGGGTAGTGCAAATATGGAAAACGGATTAAGTCAGTTAAATGATGGTGGTAATCAACTTGCAAGTAATTCCGGCGCATTACGTTCAGGCGCAACAGAGTTACAAGGCGGAACAAACCAATTAGCTGCAAAAGTACCAACACTTGCAGGTGGAGTTAATCAACTACAAGCAGGTTCAAGCCAATTAGCAGGCGGTCTAAACCAACTATCAGCTAACTCACCAAAACTAGTTTCAGGCGTAGGACAACTAGCAGACGGCTCTTCCAAAATTGCCGATGGTTCTTCCAAATTAGCGAATGGTTCCTTCCAATTAGGAGATGGACTTACTAAATTAACAGACGGCAGCACAGAATTAACAGACAAACTAGCAGACGGAGCACAACAAGTCAAAGATACAAAAGCAACAGACAAAACATTTAACATGATTGCTGCTCCAACAAAACTCGCACATAATGAATATACGCACGTAAGTAACTACGGACATGCATTAGCACCATATGTGTTATCACTAGCTCTATATGTTGGTGCACTTGTATTTAACTTCATCATGCCAATCAGACGTGTTTCGATGGAAGGACAACCAGCTTATAAATGGTGGTTAAGTAAACTATCACTTGGTTTTGTCGCAGCTGTTGCGATGGCACTTCTTGAAGGTGGTATCATGATAGCACTAGGACTAAGACCAGATAGCATTGTTGAATTCTTCGGAACAGCGATTATTACAGCTCTTGCTTACATGTTCCTTATCATGCTTCTTGCTATGACATTTGATAATCCAGGTCGTTTTATCGCGATGGTATTACTCATTGTTCAATTAGCGGGATCAGGCGGAACATTCCCAATGCCACTTACTGGATGGTTCTTCAATTTAATCCATCCGTTCTTACCAATGACTTACTCGATTTATGCGTTTAGAGAGTCACTGGCAGCAGGTATGGGACCAAATGTATACAGTATGTCGATGCTCGTTCTTACAATCATCATGATCGCATGTGTTGGCTTACTATATCTATCTATGAGCCACTTGAAAAAACGCCATGATGCACATGAATCAGCTCTTGACGATAATCAAAAATTAATGGCTTTAGAAAACTAAACAAATTAAAAGCAAGGTTTCCTGAAAATGGGAATCTTGCTTTTTTGTTACGCGATGGGGCGCCTTCTTATTAAAGAAATGCTATAATTAAACTATTAACATACGAAAAGAGGTATTGCATGACGAAAAAAATAGTATTTGTAGATGTAGATGGTACGCTTGTAACGGATGATGGGCTTGTTCCAGCATCTGCCAAAACCGCGATAATAAAAGCTAGAAACAATGGTCACCAAGTCTATCTATGCACTGGTCGTTCTAAACCAGAGCTGTATGACTCGATTTTATCCATCGGGTTTGATGGGATTATTGGTGCAGGTGGTGGCTATATCGAAGTAGACGATGAAATTGTTTACCATAAAAAAGTAGCGAATGAAGACGTTGTTCATATGGTAGATTTCTTTCATGAAAAGAACTTAGATTTCTATTTGGAGTCTAACGGGGGGCTATTTGCAAGCGAAAATCTAGAAGCTCATTTAGATAGCTTAGTTTATGGCGATGTCGAGAATGATCCGATTGCGCGCGAGAAAAAAGCCAATAATCCGCATCCTTTCATGACAAGCCTAACTTACGGTGAAACAAATCTTTACCGCACAGATGTCAATAAAGCTTGTTTCCTAGAAAATAAAAATGTACCTTTTGAAGAAATAAAAAATGAATTTAGTGGCAAATTTGAAGTTTTACATTGCACAGTTCCTATTTTTGGGGACGATAGTGGAGAGCTGATGGTGCCAGATATTCATAAAGCAACAGCGATTGAATTTCTACTAGCGCATATCGGTGCAGAGAAGAACACGACGATTGGCATTGGTGATGGAATGAATGATGCAGAAATGCTTACTTATTGTGAAACTGGTATTGCAATGGGGAATGCCAAAGAAGAGCTAAAATTACTTGCAGATGAAGTAACAAAATCCGTTGAAGAAGATGGGTTATACGCAAGTTTTCTAAAGCATGGTTTGCTTTAGAAAAAATAGTTCGGGTAATGAAAGCTTATAGAGGAGGATTTTTATGAAATTAATCAGGACAAAAACATACGAAGAAATGTCACAAGAAGCGCTCGAAGTTGTCAAACAAGTCATTAACGAAAATGATAATCCGGTAATTAATACAACTACCGGAGCAAGTTTTGATGGAATGTTCGAGGGACTTGTAAAAGGAATTAATGCAGGCGAAATTCCAATCGAAAAAGTATTTTTAATGAATTTGGATGAGTATGTGGCTAAACGCGATGCTTCCTTCACTGTTTACACATATATGCACCAAAAATTCTATGATTTAATTAACAAAATGCCAAAAAGAGTCGAATTATTGGACGGAAGCCTAGCTGACTTTACTGACGAAATTGCCCGCTATAAGAAAATTTTGGCTGAAAATGAGCGCGATTTGCAAATTCTAGGCTTAGGGGTAAATGGACATCTTGGGGCTAATGAACCCGGAACACCATTTGATGCGCGATTGTTTTTGGCAGATAGCGATGAATCTACTATCAAAAGCACCATCATGTACAACAACTTAAAAGAAGACGAAGCGCCATCCCAAATGCTTACACTTGGATTAGCTGATATGATGGATGCAAAACAAATCTTAGTCACTGCTTCTGGTGAACGAAAAGCAGAAGCCGTTAAAGGTTTACTTGAGGGACCAATTGATGAAAGTTGTCCAGCGTCGATTTTACGTAACCATCCGAATGTCGTATTTATTATTGATGAAGCGGCAGGGTCATTACTTACTAATCACTAAAAAGGGGGCAAAACCATGAGAAAGTTATACACGTATTTCGTTTTAATTCTCGGTGTGGCGATGATTGGTCTTGGAATTTATTTAATGTTTAATCCAAGTACTTCACTGCAAGCACTAACTATTTTTATTGGGATTATTTTAGTTTTAAATGGGATTAATGAAGTGATTTCTTATTTTGGAGAACAAAAATATTGGAGTATTTCCAAATGGATAATGTTTGATGGGATTTTATCAATCCTTATTGGTGGATTTGCTATTTTCGAGTCAAATATGGCGGAACGTGTTTTCATTATTATATTCGCGATTTGGATACTAGCTTCAGCGATATTACGTATTTTAACGGCGTTTGCTGTAAAAGGTTTACCAGGATGGACAGTACTACTTATCATGGGAATTATAGGATTGATTATTGCTGTTATTTCCTTGTTCACAAACATGCTAGTAGCGATTGCAGTTGGGATTATACTTGGAATATTTTTCATTTTTCAAGGTATTACATGTCTTTCTCTTTGGTGGGTTATTCGAAAAGGTGAATCTCGGAAATAAAGATAATTTTTTATATTGTTTTCCGTTAAAATGCTAAGAAAATTACATTAATAAAACTGAAAAAGTGATTTTGTCACAAAATGGACATAAGAAGCGAGAAGATGGTTCTTTGAGAACTCTTTGCTCGCTTTTTTTTTATTATGATAAAGAGAGATGAATTGATGTGAGGATTTTGAGGAGGCGGGATAAATGGAGGAAAGGTTTACAACGGAATTAATGTTTACGTTAACTAATAATCCAAGGTTTCAAGAAGTAGCGGAATTGGTGTATTGGAACGAGGAGGAAATTGTTCATTGCCCAGAAAACAATGAATATGTGTATGCAATTGACGAGGGAAATGTAACACAATGTGCTGCAAGAAATAGTTCTTGGGGAAAAGGAAGCATTCTTGGTTTTACTCGAGAAGAGACAAAAATCCACCCCCTCTCTAACACGGTAGCCTGGAAAATTCCTTTAACATATGTAAAGGATATCTTGAAAAGTATGGGTAAGATTAAGGTTGCTGATTTAACCATGATAGAAAAGAATTTTTTAGATCGAAATGAAATTGATTGCATTCAGTGGTTCATTCAAGAAATGCCTTTGAGATTACATACAACTTCCTGGAAAGTAGCGTTAGATTTTTTTAGACAAGAGATTATGCAAGTTGTTCCTAAAGAAATATGTGCTTTTCAAGTAAAAGAATTGAAGCAGCAACATATTCTATATGAATTAGGCTATTACCTTGAAATAGATGTATTACAATTTCATAATTATTTGAGAGACTTAGCCTATAAAAAAGTTTTACAAAAAATTAATTGAAATATTTCTTAATTTAGCACAGACAAAAATTCGAATTCATAGTACACTTATAAGTAACCATGATAGGGATTTATCGCCAGTCCCTTATTAGCCACCAGCAAAATTTGCTAGGTGGTTTTTTGATGAAGTTTTTCTTTTCGAATGTGGATGGTTGTGATACCCTAAAAAAGGTGAGTTTTAATGAAGGGAAAGTGTAGGAAATGACAAAATGGTTACCAAAGGATTTATGGATTGTAATTATTGGGATGGTGTTACTATATACAGGGCTATCGTTTATTTGGCCTTTCAATATGATTTACATGACGCAAGAGTTAGGGATGTCGACAACGGACGCTTCATTAGTGTTGTTGATAAATTCTGGAGTGGGGATTGTTTCTAGTATTATCGGCGGACTTATTTTTGACCGGTTTTCTGGTTTTATTTCACTTACGATTGGAACGATTATATTAGTGCTTTCAACTGCTTCGTTGTGCTTTTTTCACGGATTTCCATTCTTTATTTGGAATTTGTGGGCGGTTGGTATCGCGATGGGGATGGTCTTCTCTGGATTATACGCAGCAGCAGGGTTAACACATCCGACTGGAGGAAGAACTGGATTTAATGCGATTTATGTGGCGCAAAATATTGGCGTGGCTATTGGTCCGTTGCTTGCAGGGCTTCTAGCGAAACAAGGAATGAGTCATGTATACATTGGTTCTTTTGTATTTGCGATTGCTTTCGCTGGATATTTCTTCTTCTTTTTCCACAAGATTGATTGGAAATCGGAGCGAGTAAGCGCAGAAACAAAACATCGCAAAAAAGGCGCTAAACGCGAATTTCCGACTAAACTAGCTTTGTGTTCTTTTATTCTATTATTATTGACATACTTGCTTTGCCAATTGCCGCATGTGCAGTGGCAGTCGAATTTATCTACGTACATGACAGAAATCAAAGGTGTGACATCGAGCGAATACGGAAATTTATGGAGTTTAAATGGCGCGCTGATTGTACTTGGTCAGCTCATTTTAATCCCCGTTGTAAACAGATTTAAAAAATATTTACTCGCACAAATTTATATCGGTATTTTCTTATTTATCTTATCTTTTGTAGTCGCAATGAATGCAAGTGTTTATAGTGGCTTTGTACTCGGAATGATTTTCTTAACGCTCGGGGAAATGTTTGCTTGGCCAGCGATTCCAACGATTGCTTATCAACTTGCACCAAAAGGAGCGGCTGGCTTGTATCAAGGTCTTGTGAACGGGATGGCAACAGCAGCGCGCATGCTAGCACCATTTTTAGGAGCAATTGTCGTTCAAAATCTCGGAGGCATTAAAGCTCTATTTATTGGCGCATTTATTTTACTCGGATGCGCATTAATTAGTATTACACTACAACAAATTTTACAGAAAAAGGACCAACAAGATAAAGCAGCTTTGAAAATTTCCGTCAATCAGGGGGAATAAAAAATGAAATTATGGAAAAATGCTACCTTTTACCAAATGACAGCTGAAGGGGATCAAGTTTCTGCGGTATTAACAGAAAACGGTCATATTTATGCGGTTGGAGAAGCACGAGAACTAGAAAAACAATATGCGGCTAATATTACCGAAACGATTGACTTAGAAGGGAAAGTGGTATTTCCTGGGTTCGTTGATGCGCATATTCACTTACTTTGGTATGGACAAGCTTTAGAACGTCTTAATTTAAACCAAACCACTACTAAAAAAGAGGCACTAGCCCTGATTGCTGAAAGAACCAAGCAACTTGCTAGTGACGAATGGTTGTTTGTGGAAGGGTATGATGAGAATAAATGGTCAGATGAGCAAACGTTGATTTCTTTAGCCGATTTAGATGAAGTTAGCCAGACAAATCCGATTTTAGTTCGGCGCATTGATTATCATAGTGTTTCTATTAATTCTGCATTACAAGCGCATATTGCCGACTTTTCGGAAAATGGTTTTGATGGTGGCGGCGAAATTGTTCGTGATAAAGCGGGTAATTTTACGGGGATTTTAAGAGATAATGCAACGACTATGGCGATAGATTCTTTCCCTGCAGCAACGCCTTCTGAACTAAGCGCATGGCTTAAAATCGCGATAACTGATCTGTGGTCGAAAGGCATAACGGGTGCACACTCGGAAGATTTACATTATTTCACGGGATTCACTTCGACTTTAGCTGCTTTTCGAAATACTATTGGTGCTAATAAAATGCCGTTTCGTGCGCATTTGCTGGTTCACCACGCAGAACTAGCTGCTTTTTCGGCTTCTAATGAAAGTTTCGTAAGTGGGGATGCCTTTTTAGAATTAGGGGCGATGAAAATTTTCTATGATGGAACAGTTGGCTCGCGAACGGCGTTGATGAGTGCGGGATATGCGGACAACCTTGATGAAAAAGGATTGCAAATTCATTCTGATCAAGCGTTTGAAGATTTGGTTAATGCGGCGCGAAAAGCAGGATTACCTGTTGCTATTCATATTTTAGGGGATCAAGCCTTTGCTAATGTTATTCGAACGTTACGTGCCAATCCGCCTAGAGAAGGGCAATACGACAGACTAATCCACACACCTTGGCTTACAGAAGCGCTAATAGAAGAAGCGGCCGGGTTACCTGTGCTATTTGATATACAGCCACAATTCATGGCGAGTGATCTTCCTTGGGCACTAGAAGTACTTGGAGAAAATCATCCACCGCTAGCTTTTGCTTGGAAAACGCTTCTACAGGCTGGTTTCCCACTAGCTGGAGGAAGCGATGCGCCGATTGAAGTGCCGAATCCGTTTTGGGGTATCCATGCGGCTGTTACTAGAACGGCGAATGCAGATTTGGATGGAGTAGAATATTGGCCAGAGCAGGCACTCACTGTATTTGAAGCGATTCAACTATATACAAAAGGCGCGGCATTTGCGGGCTACAAAACAACTACACGCGGACAAATTGCACCAGGTTTTGTTGCTGATTTTACGATTTTGGCAGAAGATCCATTTCAAATGAAACAAGCAGACCTTCGTCAAGTGAGCGCTATGATGACAGTTGTAGACGAACAAATTGTCTATCAGAAGAAGTAAAAATAGCTAGGAAACTCCATACAGAGACGGATGTTTCTGAAAAGTTTTTTTGCTAATATGGGAACGGAAGAAATGCCACGCTTCTGACTCAGTGGCACGGATACGGGAACGAGGGATGTATTAATGGAAATATTTGAACTGATTTTATTAATGTTGAGCGCGGTGTTTTTGTCTAATGTATTAAGCCGATTTTTGCCGGGGATTGCAGTGCCTTTAATTCAAGTAATACTAGGGATTATTTTGGCGATTCCGCTTGGGGATCATACGATGGATTTAAATCCGGAATTATTTTTATTATTATTTATGGCGCCGATTCTTTTTAATGATGGGGCGAGTACGGATAAGAAATCTTTATGGAAAAATCGGAAGGCTATTTTGTCATTATCGATTGGGCTAGTGTTTGTAACAGTTGGGGTACTGGGTGCGTTTATTCACTACTTAATTCCTGCGATACCTTTTGCCGCGGCGTTTGCGTTAGCTGCGGCACTTGCGCCTACGGATGCTGTTGCGGTGGGGGCGCTGGCTGAAAAAGTAAGAGTACCCCATAAAATTATGCATATTTTGGAAGGTGAATCGCTTATTAACGATGCTTCCGGACTTGTTTCGTTCCAGTTTGCTGTGTTGGCGCTTGTAACCGGAACATTCTCATTTATGTCAGCTGGAACAAGCTTTTTGCTTCTTTCATTAGGTGGGATTGCGCTTGGAGCTGCCCTTAGTTTACTGAAAATCATGTTAATGCGTGGTTTACGTCAGCTAGGAATCGAAAATATGACTTCTTTTATGCTGATGGAAATTTTGTTACCATTTTTAATTTTTATGGTAGCCGAAAAAGTTGGAGTAAATGGGATTTTAGCAGTAGTTAGTGGCGGAATGGTGCATTCATTTAGTTACAAGGGACTAAATCCTGAAATTGCGCAATTGAACTTGCTTTCAAAAAACACGTGGTCTGTTATTATTTTTAGTTTGAATGGTTTGGTATTTATCTTACTAGGGACACAATTACCGCAAATTTTGATGACGATTTGGCAAGATGCTAATATTCAAAAAGGTATGCTATTCGTGTATATACTAGGAATCACTTTCTTACTGCTCGGGCTAAGGTTTTTATGGATCTTGTTTTTCCGCAATTACGAGGAAAATCCGAAAGTGGACTTGGTTAGCAGATTGAAAAATACTTTTCTTTATACTGTGGCTGGTGTTCGCGGGACAATTACATTAGTCAGTGCGCTTTCGTTACCTTTTGTTCTTGGTAATGGGAATGCGTTTCCTGAGCGTGATTTACTTATTTTTATTGCTGCTGGAGTTATTATTACGACGCTACTTTTGGCCAATTTCACCTTGCCACTTTTTGCAGATAAGAAAGACAAAATTGCGGCGGATCATACGACAGATATTGTACTACTTCGCGATATTGTGCAGCAATTACAGGCGTATAAAACAGATGAAAATGCAGTGGAAATGAATAAAGTGTTGAATATGTATAATAATCGGATTTTCTCTTTGATGGAGCATAAGGAAGTAAATGCTACTGAAAAAGAATTGCGGCGATTAACGCAAGAATGGCAACTTGAAAATACGAGAAGATTAGTATTTGAACGAAAAATTGATACTGGTGTGGGACTTTCGCATATGATGCGGCTTGGAAAACGACTCTACGTCCAAACACGAGCAGAGAAGTACCGAGCGAGAATGCGGTATCGCCAGTTATTAAGTCATCGTTTTCGAGACTTCCGATTTGTGCCTCTTACTTTTGAAGAACGTAGAAAAGAAATTGCTAAACTGCAAAATGAAAACAATCTATTCGTCATTCAAAAACTACAAGAACTGGATTCAAATGAGTATAACCCAGAAATCATTTCGCTTTATTTAATGAATTTTGAGCGAGCATTGGGTCGTGGGAAAAATAAAAAAGAAAGCAATGATGAAGCGCTACAAACAACAATTGACTTAGCTTCACAAATTGAGCGCGAAACAATTCAACACTACTTTGAAAAAGGTACGATTACGCGGAAAGAAATGAAAGTGTATCGTGATAATTTACTTGCGATAGAGGCGAATATGCAATTAGAATTTTAATAAAAAAGACAGTTAAGCTAATTTTTTAGCCTAGCTGTCTTTTTTTATCATCAAAATAATAAATAATCCGGTCGATAAGTTCTTTCGTCGTGCTGTCAAAATCTTTTTCTTTTTGGTTAGTTAAAAGTCCAATTGGCGGTGAGATGGGTAAATTTTCAATCGGAATGCGGACCGTGCCATCAAGTAGTTCTGAGTGCGCGGTGCTAGTAAAGATAGATACACCAACATTTTCACGAACAAAATACTTATGTGACATACTACTTGTGAGCTCCATTTTCTTATAATCACTACCAATAGCACGTTTTAAATGCTGTTCGATTTGGATGCGGATGGGGCAATTTGCCGGTGTGAAGATAAAGCATTCATCGCGTAAATCACGTAACTCCACAGAAGTACGTGAAGCTAACGGATGGCTTTCTGAGACGATTAAATCTAACGAATCATGGAAAAATGGAAAATAGAAGTTCTCCAAAATCAGCTCTGGTTCTCCGCAAATCGCAAAATCAATTTCCCCATCAATGAGTTTTTGGCTACAAGTATTCGCATCATCCACCGATACATTCACCATTAACTTTGGAAAATCCGCTAGAAACGTTTTTAAAATTTTCGGAAAAACGAGACTAGCGCTAGGCTCGGAAATTCCAACTTTGATAAGGCCGGCGTTGCCATTTTTTAAGTCGAATATCGTGTGATCGAGTACTTCATATTGAGCGATGAGCTGGCCCGCCCTTTCGTAAAATAATCTACCTGCGTGCGTTAGTTTTAAAGTTTTGCCACGTTCGAATAACTGAACATCTAAGTCTTGTTCCAACTGTTTTATTCGCATCGAAATAGTCGGTTGCGAATAATTTAATACTTCTGCTGCGCGTTGAAAACTTCCCGTATTAACCACCGTATAAAAAGTTTTAATGGTTCGAAATTCCAATATAATTCCCCCTTCATATTGGAGTTTTTTGATATTTCTAACAGTATACACTGTAAAAATAGGAGAAGCAATTTATTAATCTGATAAAATTCATAGGAATAATGCGGATTCAGGCAGAAGTATTAGTATTACTGTGGTTAGCCATTAGTTTTTTTGATTAGCCAAACCCAATCTTTTACTTTATAGTATAGCTAATATCTAAAAACCAAGTAAGTTGATAGGGATTGAAAAGGGGCGATTTGATGGGGAAAGTGACAATTATTGCTGGGGGAATCAAAACAGAATCCAGGCTTACAGGATTAACTCAACTAGCAGCAAATGAATTAGTAACGAATGGTTTAGAAGTGAACATCATCGAAGTGCATAAAATAAACGCAGAAGCATTAGTCACCGCTGATTTCGCGCATTCAGATATTCAATTGGCAAATAGTGAAATTGAATCAAGTTCGGGCGTTATTATTGCTACCCCGATTTTCAAAGCAGCCTATTCAGGAGTGTTGAAAGCCTATTTGGATCTTTTGCCACTCAAAGCTTTGAAAGGGAAAGTCGTTTTGCCACTTGGACTTGGTGGATCAAACGGACATTTGCTCGCACTGCAATACGCACTTGATCCTGTGTTGAAGGAACTTGGAGCAGAAACGATATTAAAAGGGCAGTTTACGGTAGACAAACAAATTGAACGGCTCGGGGATGGGCTGTATGAAATTGAATCTTCAGCGAAAGAACGGCTAGATATTGCTTTAAACCAATTCATTTCATTATTAAATCAACAATCAGTGGAAGTTTAAGGAGGAGAGCGGGAAATGACAGAAGATATTTTTAGAGTAGCGACTGTGGATGATGCGCCGGAATTTTTGGAATTGTTGTCGAGTGCTTTTCAATCGGTGAAAGAATTAGGAATTGATTGGCCGTCAACGAATGCGGATTTAGCGATGGTGACAGAAAATATTGTTAATTCTTCTGCTTTTGTTTTAGAACGAAACGGCAAATTAATTTCTACGATTACCGTTCGTTTTCCGTGGGAGAGCAGCTCACCACCTTCTAAATATCCATTTGTTTGGTGGTTTGCAACGGCACCGGAACTTGCAGGACAGGGGATTGGCGATAAATTATTAACGTATGTAGAAGAACGGGTACTTCGCGACACGCTAAAAGCACCGGCACTGACACTTGGAACTTCTGCTAGAAAACACCCGTGGTTGCTGGATATGTATCTACGCCGCGGTTATGAGGTCTACTTTGAACATGAGGAAGACGGTGATGTGGGTGTTATGATGCGGAAAATCTTAATTCCGGAAAAATTCGACGCCACACTACTCGGAATACCTAGCTGGACATAAAAAAGGGGGAAAAAGGATGAAAAAGAAATATGGGATTTTGGCACTGGCTCTCACAGCCGCATTAACATTAAGCGCATGTGGAGGAAAAGAAGAACCAGAAGCAGCGAATCAAAAAGTACAAACAATCACGGTTGGCACTGGAACACAATTTCCAAATGTCTGCTTTTTGGATGAAAATGGGAAATTAACCGGTTATGATGTCGAACTAGTAAAAGAAATCGATAAACGTTTGCCCGGCTATAAATTTAAATTTAAAACGATGGATTTTTCTAATTTACTCGTTAGCCTTGGAGCTGGAAAAGTAGACATTGTCGCGCATCAAATGGAAAAAAGTAAAGAACGCGAGAAGAAATTTTTATTTAATGATGTAGCATACAATAATTTCCCATTACAATTGACGGTATTAGACAGTAATAACAGCATAAACAGCACAAAAGATTTAGCTGGAAAACGCGTTATCACAAGCGCAACATCGAATGGTGCGCTCGTATTGAAAAAAATTAATGAAGAACAAGGCAATAATTTTGAAATTGCTTATGAAGGTCAAGGGTCAAATGATACAGCGAACCAACTGAAAACTGGCCGCGCTGATGCAACGATTTCTACACCATTCGCGGTAGATTTCCAAAATAAAACAAGCGCTATCAAAGAAAAAGTAGTTGGCGATGTTCTATCTAATGCGAAAGTATACTTCATGCTCGGAAAAGATGAAACAAAACTAAGCAAAGATGTAGATGAGGCGCTTCAATCTATTATTGATGATGGAACACTTAAAAAATTAAGTGAAAAATGGCTTGGCGCAGATTATTCAAAAGAACAATATTAAACGAGGGAGGGCGCCATTAAAATGGATAAAGCGTTCGATGTGAAAATGATTGCTGATTTTATTCCAACGTTAGCTGGTTATTTACCGATTACGTTGTATATTTTGGCACTCTCGCTTATTTTTGGATTTATATTAGGCGTTCTACTATCTTTACCAAGAATTTATAAGATACCAGTTTTAGATCAATTGGCCAGAGTGTATATTTCGTTTTTCCGTGGGACGCCGATTATG
Source organism: Listeria monocytogenes ATCC 19117 (assembly GCF_000307025.1). Lineage (GTDB taxonomy): Bacteria > Bacillota > Bacilli > Lactobacillales > Listeriaceae > Listeria > Listeria monocytogenes_B. The sequence continues at coordinate 2,418,025 of NC_018584.1, read as the reverse complement.
GTTCAACTATTTATTGTTTTTTACGGAATCCCGGCACTTTCAAGCATCGTTGGCATTGATTTATCACAAATGGATCCCCTTTATGCTGCGATTGCGACTTATGCGTTAAGCAGTGCAGCGACCATTGCCGAAGTGATTCGCGCAGGCGTGAACAGCGTGGATGCCGGACAAGCAGAGGCGGCTTATAGTATTGGTCTGAGTAGTCGCCAAACGTTTTTACGAATCATCTTGCCACAAGCACTCTATCAAGCTCTACCGAATTTTGGCAATTTAGTCATTGGTTATTTGAAAGATACGTCGCTCGCTTTTTCGATTGGAGTAATGGATATGTCAGGAAGAGGTCAGACGCTGATAACACTAAGTAATCACGCGCTAGAGGTCTATATTTCTTTATCAATTATTTACTATTTGACGGCCGTCTTACTGGAATATTCCTTCAAATGGATTGAAAAACGAGTTAAAAAAGAAAACACCAGATTCACGAGTATTTTCGATATCGAGTTATAAAGGAGAGATAATGATGCCGCTTGATGTGCCTTTTATTGGAACCGCCGTAATGGCAATGTTAAAAACTATCCCGTTAACACTTGCGATGACTTTCTTTCCGATATTGTTCGGTTTCATTATCGCTATAGGTATGACGTTGATTCGGATGTATCATGTCCGATTTTTAGAACCGATAGCGAAGTTTTACGTTTCTTTTTTTCGAAGCACCCCAGCGATTCTGCATATTATGCTGATTTACCTAGGCATTCCCCTATTGGTGGATTTTTTGAGCAAATCATTCGGATTAGGCATTTCTGCAAACAAAATACCGGTCGTTATTTTTGTCATTATCGCGCTGTCTTTCACGGCAGGAGCTTACTTAACCGAGATTTTGCGCTCCGGTATTATTGCGGTTGATATCGGACAAATGGAAGCGGCTTACTCTGTAGGATATACGCATGGCCAAGCGATTCGAAAAGTGCTCTTACCGCAAGCCTTCATGATTGCCCTACCGAATTTCACGAATTTGTGCATCGGATTTTTACATACCACATCCATCGCTGCCATCGTTGCAGTCCCAGAAATCACTGGAATGGCAACAATAGTAGCTTCCGACAATTACGCGTTTCTCGAAGCATTTATCGGTGCCGCACTCATTTATTGGTTTTTAACTATTTTGATTGAAGCGATTAATTATATCTTGGAAAAAAATATCGCTAAATATCGAGGAGGGACAGTATGATTACAATTAAAAATATTCAAAAAAGCTTTGGCGAAAATAAGGTTTTAAAAGGAATTGATTTAACGGTGAAAAAGGGTGAAGTAGTAACAATACTTGGCCCAAGTGGCTCAGGGAAAACAACCTTTTTACGATGCCTAAACTTACTGGAAAGACCTGAAAATGGTGAAATTTCGATGCATGACCAAATAATTAACTGTAAGAAACCATCCAAAAAAGAAGTTTTGCAACTGCGGAAAAATACGGCGATGGTTTTCCAACAGTATAATCTCTTTTCGCACAAAACGGTCATTCAAAATGTGATGGAGGGTCTAACAGTCGCTAGAAAAATGCCGAAAAAAATTGCACGTGAAATAGCAGAACGAGAGCTCACAAAAGTCGGTTTGGCGGACAAATTTAGTGCCTATCCTTCCCAACTTTCCGGCGGGCAAAAACAGCGCGTTGGAATCGCACGAGCACTCGCTATTAATCCAGACTTCATTTTGTTTGATGAACCAACCGCCGCACTTGATCCTGAACTTGTCGGTGAAGTATTGGAAGTAATGCTAGAGATTGCACGTGCGGGTGCAACGATGATCGTCGTTACGCATGAAATGGAGTTCGCCAAACGAGTGGCAGATCAAGTCGTTTTTATGGATGGTGGACTAATTGTCGAACAAGGTACTCCCGATGAAGTGTTTAATCATACCAAAGAAGAACGGACAAAACGCTTTTTACACCGAGTTTCAGCGGATTATTTATATGAAATCAAAGAAGTGAAAAAGGAGCGTGTCATATGACGATTCGATTCAGTATTTTGGACCAAAGTATTATAAATCCAGGCGAAAAACCTAGTGAAGCTTTGCAAAATACCGTAGAACTTGCGCAACTCGCAGAACAACTCGGCTATCATCGTTTCTGGGTTGCCGAGCATCATAATTCAGACGAAATAGCTGGCGCAGCTCCGGAAGTTCTTTTAGGGTATATTGCTGCAAAAACGAGCACAATCAAGCTTGCATCTGGCGGAATAATGCTACAACATTATAGTCCATATAAAGTCGCTGAACAATTTCATGTGCTTGAGAACTTAGCGCCGGGTCGGATGTCACTTGGCGTCGGAAAAGCGCCAGGCGGATTTCAACCAGCAACCGATGCCCTTCAAAAAGACTTCGTAAAACCTACGCGAACCTTTGATGCCAAATTGAAAGAACTAGTCGATTTTGTAACCCATCATTCAGAGGTGGCTATTGCAGCAAAACCACTTCCAGAAAACAAACCAGAGATATTTTTGCTTGGAGGAAGTGCAGCTAGCGCGAAACAAGCTGCCAAACTAGGTATTTCCTTTGTGTTTGCTTATTTTATAAATGGAGAAGAAGCTGTTTTAAAAGAAGCACGCGAGCTATTTGAACAGTACCGAATAAACACAAAAGCTAGTTTCCAACTAGCACCAATTGTTGTAGTAGCTGAGACTAAAATCGCAGCAGACCGACATATTCCAGAGCGAGAGTCAATCAAAGTCGAGCTTGCGGACGGACGTAGAGTTAATGTCGGATCGCGCGAACAAGCGGAATCCTACGTAAAAGATATCAACCAAACATACCGGTTTATTACCCAAAGAATTGGTGCAATAACAGGAACCAAACAAGAAGTCGGAGCAGAGATTAAACGCCTTTCAAAAGAATATAATATCCAAGATTTTGTTGTTTTAACACCAGTTAAATCTACGGAAATCAAGCGATACTCGTACCAATTATTAAGTGAATCGATAAAGGAGGAAGTTGTCCATGGCTAACGTCGTTGTTTGGAGTAAAGTAGGATGTCATTATTGTAAAGATGTGAAAGATTATTTAACTGAGCAAAAAATTGTCTTCCAAGATATCGACGTCACCGACCATGATTATTTGCGAGAAGTACTGCAAGCGAAATACGGCATTCGTTATGTCCCAGTCGTAGAAATCGGCGATATTGAAAAAGGGACCTACCAAGCAGTTACAGAAATCGGATTGGAACATTTGGAAAAAGCATTGTTTGAAAAGGAGGAAGTAAAATGACTAGAAAAGAAACAATTCAGTTTGGTGCAATTATTCACGGTGTTGGCGGAACAACAGATGGTTGGCGACATCCGGACATCAACCCCGCAGCAAGTACGGATTTAGATTTTTATAAGACACGCGCCAAAATTGCCGAACAAGGGTTATTTAGTTTTGTATTTATTGCAGACGGCCTTTTTATTTCCGAAAAATCGATTCCGCATTTTCTTAATCGTTTTGAACCAATTACGATTTTATCGGCATTAGCTGAGTCTACGGAAAACATCGGACTTGTCGGAACTTTCTCGACTTCTTTTACAGAACCATTTACACTCGCAAGACAGCTCTCTTCGCTTGATCACATTAGCGGCGGCCGAGCGGGTTGGAATCTAGTCACTTCTCCGCAAGAAGGCGCCGCGCGAAATCATAGCAAGAAAAATCTCCCAACCCACAGCGATCGCTACACCATTGCAGCAGAACATTTAAAAGTGGTTCGCGGACTCTGGAGTTCTTGGGAAGAGGATGCGTTCACTTATAATAAAGAAACCGGTGAATTCTTTAATCCTGAAAAATTACATCGTTTAAATCATCAAGGAGAGTATTTCCAAGTCGAAGGGCCGTTAAATATCGGCCGCTCGAAGCAAGGAGAACCAGTTGTTTTCCAGGCAGGCGCGTCTAGTACGGGGCGCGATTTCGCTGCTCAAAACACGGAAGCCATTTTCACTCATTCTGATTCCTTAGAAGAAGCCATTGAATTCTATCAAGATGTGAAAGCCCGCGCTGAAAAGGCTGGTAGAAATGCAGATGAAGTCCGAATTTTTCCAGGAATTAGCCCAATTGTAGCGGACACGTTGGAAGAAGCAGAAGCCAAATATACTGAATTTGCTAGCCTAATTCCAATAGAAAATGCGGTAACTTACCTAGCGCGTTACTTCGACGACTATGATTTAAGTCAATTTGATTTGGATGCTCCATTCCCAGACCTTGGTGATATTGGCAAAAATGCCTTTCAAAGCACAACAGACCGAATCAAAAAAGAAGCGAAAGAACGGCACCTAACCCTTCGTCAAGTGGCAACAGAAGCAGCAACGCCAAAAACACCTTTTATAGGAACAAAAGAACAAGTAGCCGATTTAATCGATGTTTGGTTCCAAAATGATGCTGCAGATGGTTTTATTATTGCTTCTGATATTCCTGGAACGTTTGAAACTTTTGTGGAACAAGTTATTCCTCTTCTGCAAAGTCGAGGTTTATACCGAAATGAATATCCAGCTACGACATTAAGAGGCAACCTCGGCTTAACAATACCTCAAAATAAACAAGTTGTTGAAACTATATAATAGAAAGAAAACGGAGTACCTTTGAGGAAGCTTCGTTTTTTTGTTACAATAAAAGAAAAAAAGGAGCGAAACCATGCGCTTAGATAAATTATTGTCCCATACAGGGTTCGGGAGTCGAAAAGAAGTGAAACCTTTGCTTAAATCTGGGGCAGTTGTCGTCAATGGCACGATTCAGAAAGATAGCAAAACCCAAGTAAACCCTGATAAAGACCAAGTAACTGTCCATGGAACACCAGTCGTTTACCAAGAATTCGTCTATTTTATGCTACATAAACCACAAAATGTCGTGAGCGCAACCGAGGATAATGTGTCAGAAACCGTCATCGATTTGCTTGCGCAAGAGGACACGCTCACTGATCCATTCCCAGTCGGCCGCTTAGACAAAGATACAGAAGGCTTGCTAATTATAACGAACGATGGCACACTCGCGCACAATTTGCTCTCACCTAAAAAACATATAGATAAAACATACTACGCTAAAATTGATGGTGATGTTACTCTAGCTGATGTAGAAGCTTTTGCAGCTGGAATTGAACTCGACGATGGATACACTTGCAAACCAGCACGTTTAGAAATTATTACACCAAACGAAATAAACGTCACTATCCAAGAAGGGAAATTCCATCAAGTAAAAAGAATGTTCGCCGCACGTGGTAAGAAAGTCAGCTATTTAAAACGAATTTCGATGGGGAATTTACAATTAGACGAGTCACTTGGACTCGGCGAATACCGCCCTTTAACTGAAAGTGAACTGGCTATTCTTCAAAATAAATGAACCTAAACGAAAATTTCCTTCCTAAAAAGAAGCGGATTTTCGTTTTTTAGTTTGCAAAAGAAAGCATTTACATATATAATAAACATGTGTTTGAAAATAAAACAAAAGTTTGGAATGGAGGTGCATTATATCGTGGAGAATAATAAAGCGAAAATGAACGAAAAGGAAGAGATAATTTTCAATTCCATCCGTAAAAATCCTTACATTTCTCAACAAGAACTTGCTGATATACTTGATTTATCAAGACCGACAGTCGCAAACCTTATTTCCGGCCTTATTAAGAAAGGTCGCATTTTAGGAAAAGCTTATATTTTAAATGAAGCCAAACAAATCGTTTGTATAGGTGGAGCTAACGTCGATCGGAAGTTTTATATTAAAGACAAGGCCCAACTAGCCACATCAAACCCAGTGCGCTCAACACAAAGTGCTGGCGGGGTTGCTAGAAACGTAGGCGAAAACCTTGGACGCCTTGGAAAAGAAGTTATATTACTCACTGCTTGTGGAACAGACTCTGACTGGGAAGCTGTCAAAAATGCTAGTAATACATATATGAACTTAGATTACGTCACAGCATTCCCAAGCATCGCAACTGGTTCTTATACAGCAGTGCTCGAAAACAATGGAGATTTACTCGTTGCACTAGCGGACATGGATGCATATGATCACTTAACTCCAGATGTACTCGCAAAAAATGAAGGCTTGCTGAGTCAGGCGAGCGCAATCATTGCAGATTTAAACTGTCCGAAAGAAACACTAGAATATCTTGGCAGCTTTGCTGAAATTAATTCAATTCCATTAGTACTCGTTCCTGTGTCTTCACCCAAAATGTCTCATTTACCAGAAAGACTTGATCATGTAACTTGGCTAATTTGCAACCGAGACGAATCAGAAACGCATCTAGGAATGACTATCAAAAATGACGAAGACTGGCGCTTAGCTGCACAAAAATGGTTAGATCTAGGCGTAAAAAATGTCATCGTTACAAATGGCAGTAAAGGCGCAGTTGCAGCAAACAAAGGTGAAGGTACTATTTTTGAACCAGCAATTGTAATTGAAAATATTGTAGACGTGACAGGAGCGGGAGATGCATTTTGCTCCGCGGTTATCTACGCATGGTTAGAAGGAAAAGCATTGAAAGAAATTTTAAGAGCAGGGAGCGTAAATGCCGCGCGAACACTCGAATCTGAGTATACCGTTCGCCAAAATTTATCGACATCCCAACTACAAAAAGACATGGAGGAATTCAAATGAAAAATTATTTATCATTATCCGAAGAAGTAAAACAAGCAAAAGCAGAAGGAAAAGCAATCGTTGCGCTAGAATCTACAATTATCTCTCACGGCATGCCTTATCCGCAAAATGTTGAAATGGCACGTGACGTAGAACAAATTATTCGCGATAACGGTGCCGTACCAGCGACAATCGCTTTAATCGACGGAAAAATTAAAATTGGTCTTTCTGATGAAGAACTAGAACTATTCGCTAAAAGTAGCAATGTGGCAAAAGTTTCTCGTCGTGATATCGGTTACCTTATTGCAACAAAACAACTTGGCGCAACAACTGTAGCAGCAACAATGATTTGTGCTGAACTCGCAGAAATCGGCATCTTCGTAACTGGCGGGATTGGCGGCGTTCACCGTGGTGCCGAAACAACAATGGACGTTTCAGCTGACTTAGAAGAATTAGCGAAAACAAATGTTGCTGTCGTTTGTGCAGGAGCTAAATCAATCCTAGACCTAAACTTAACAATGGAATACTTAGAAACAAAAGGGGTTCCAGTTATTGGTTACCAAACCGACGTATTACCAGCATTTTACACGCGTTCAAGCGATGTAGAATTAACATTGCGTGCAGATGCTCCAGAAGTTATCGCAGAATCGCTTAAAGCGAAATGGGATCTTCAAATCAAAGGTGGCGCAGTAATTACTAACCCAATCCCAGAAGAATTCGCTATGGACGAAAAAGTAATTAACGATGTAATCCAAACAGCGCTTAAAGAAGCTGAAGAAAATCACATTCACGGGAAAGACGTTACACCATTCCTACTTGGTAAAGTAAAAGAACTAACAGATGGTAAGAGCCTCGAAGCAAATATCGAGCTTGTAAAACACAATGCTTTAATCGGTACGCAAATCGCCGTAGCATACCAAAATATCTAATAATCTCAGAGCTGTCGCCTATAAGTTGGGGGCAGCTTTTTTATGTTAAAATAAATGTGAATATAAAGGAGGAAAATAAAATGATTGCAGTAAGTGCTTGCCTAGCCGGAATTGCCTGTAGATATGACGGGAAAGATAAAGAAATAACCAAAATAAAACAAATGGTAGAAAGAGGAGAAGCGATTCCTTTTTGTCCAGAAGTTACCGGCGGACTGCCTACACCAAGAAATCCAGCAGAAATAATAGGTGGTGATGGCAAAGATGTCTGGTTAGGACATGCAAAAGTCATTGATAACAAAGGAACAGATGTGACAGAAGAATATAAGAACGGAGCGAGACTTACTCTAATTAAAATGCAAGAACTCGGTATTACGCAAATAATCATGAAGGAAAAAAGTCCATCTTGTGGTAGCTGTGCTATTTACGACGGTACCTTCTCAGGAAAAATAAAAGATGGTACCGGCGTAGCAGCAGCTCTTTTTCAAATGAATGGAATAAAAATCATTTCCGAATTCGCATTTTAAAGTGCGAGCGAACCCATTGGATCCCAAGGTTTTAACACAATTGGCTTTTGGTTAAAGGATTCAATTAATTCCTTAGATAGATATTTTTTATGCACCACTACTTGGAATGTAAACTCATCCATCCAAGCATCGCTAGCAACAAAATAACCATTATTACCAATTTTTTCTCCCCAACTATTTTCCACTTTCCAGCGATTTACTTCTCCATTAGCAATGTTCACTCCAGTTAATACCATCGCATGTGTAAGCATACTGTGTTTATAATCCAGGCGTTCAGCTTTAGTCATCGCAGTTTTAAAGCCAAAAGTCTGATTAAGCAAGAAAATATCCGTATCCATAATACCGGTATTCCGTTCTGAAAGTTGTCCAACATCACATCCAAACCAAACTGTTTCCCCATCTTTAATCTGATCAGCAGCAGCTTTTTTCAAGACATCCATTTCTACATTCAAATACTTAATAGGTGTACCATTTACAATGTTGCCTAAATATTCCACTGTAAAAGCTTGATTAAAAGGTTTATCTTTGGTCGGTGCATTAATAAGTGGAATATAATCTTTCAAATCCATATCTACATAGCGTTCATAAAAATCTTTAGGTGTAATTTGTAATTCTTGTTTAAATTCATTGTCTTTATTTCGATACTCAAAATCGAATACTTTAGGTGGTTCGCCTAGAGTCATAACTAAGAGTTGATAGACCTCAGCAAGCATTTCTTCTTTCAAATCTGCAGTATCTTTCTTCTCAGCAATAGCATTTCTCAAAATAACCGCATCCGTACGAAGTCTTTCATTTAATAGATGGTTTAAATCAGCAGACTTACTACTTTGAAACGTTTCAGGCATAGCTGACTTTGGAACCACTCCATATTTTTCAATAATTGAAACTAACATATCCCACTGCCCACCATCTTGTTGGGGTGTATCAAGCAACCACGAAACTAATCGACTATCTTCATCCTCACTTGCTGTTTCAATTATATTCTCTAAAAAGTAATTTGCTTTCTCAAGTTTGTCCCAAAAATTAGTATAATTCTGTGATAACTCAAAATCCTTCAAACCAAGCGTTCCGTTTAATTTATGGCGAAACGTATTTAATGCTGCAAACATCCAGCATCTTCCACTTTGTTGTTGATTAGAAACTTTATCTGTAGCAACTTCGTGGGAAAAGACAGGTTGAATGCTAACTTTTGATGCAGGATTCTCAGTTGCTGCTTTAATCCCATTCTTGATAATACTAGCTTGAAATACCAATTTATCTGGATTTTCACGCCATTTTCGAGAAAAACTTTCTAATTGCTCAAATGTTAATTCTGTATGCATGAATAACTCCTCCTAAAATGAAAATTATCTTCTAACCAAGTATACTGCTAAAAATTAGAACTGTATAAGAAAAACGCTGAATGAATAATTGTGAAGGGTTATGGCGATATACATGGTATAATATGAATGAATTTGAAAATGTGTGATTGTTTTTGAATGAAAACGGTTGATTTTGAAAGAAAAAGATGGTAAACTGACTTTGGATGGAGGAGTAATAATGTTAAATGCAGAGCGTAAACAACTTATTATGGAGAGTATTGAGAAACTTGGTGTGATTAAATTACAAGAATTAGTTGAAGGTCTTGCTACCTCAGAGTCAACCATTCGCCGTGATTTAATCGAGTTAGAAGAACAAGGATTAATTCAGCGCGTACACGGCGGGGCGAAACTTGTAAAACTTCATAATCAAGAACCAAGTATGAATGAAAAATCATTCAAAAACATTCAAAGTAAAAAAGTAATTGCTGCATATTGTGCAAGCCTAGTGGAAGAAAATGATTGTATCTATTTAGATGCAGGATCCACAACATTAGAATTAATTACTCACCTAGCAAATCGAAATATCACAGTAGTGACAAATGGATTAACCCATATTGAAGAGCTTGTTCGTCAAAATATAGATGCTTATCTTTTAGGCGGCAAAATGAAAGTGCATACAAAAGCAATTATTGGTGCAGTTGCCTTAGATAACATTCAAAACTATCATTTTGATAAAGCTTTCATTGGTACCAACGCGATGCATCCGGAGCATGGCTACACAACACCTGATATGGAAGAGGCATTTGTAAAACGTGCTGCAAAAGAACGTGCTGATCGCGTTTTTGTTGTAGCGGACCATACAAAATTCAATGAAGTGAATTTTTCAAAAATGTTTTCAATAGAAGAAGCAACTATTGTGACAGATTACATTCCTTCTGCAGTAAAAGAATCCTTTATCCAAAAAACTAAAATAATCGAGGTAGAAAAATGATTTATACAATTACTTTAAACCCATCAATTGATTATATTGTACAAATCGACCAATTAAATCTTGGCGGTCTTAATCGCATGAAGCAAGATTATAAACTACCTGGTGGCAAAGGAATTAATGTCAGCAGAGTTTTAAATCAATTAAATGTACCAAGTCTTGCTACAGGATTTTTAGGTGGATTTACAGGCAATTTTATCAAAGACTGGCTACAAAACGAAGGTGTGAAAACTGGCTTTGTAACAGTGAAAGATGACACTCGTATTAATATCAAACTAAAACACGGAGAAGAAACAGAAATTAATGGTCTAGGGCCAGCTATTTCTGAAAAAGAAATCAATGGATTTTTGAAAGTGATGGATAAAGTAACTGCTAACGATATTGTTATTTTATCTGGTAGTGTGCCTCCTTCACTTGGAAATGATTTTTACAATAAAATAATTCAAATTTGCAAAGAAAAAAAAGCTGAATTTATGATTGATACAACTGGTCAAGAACTGCTAGATGCATTACCAAACCACCCGATTCTAATTAAACCAAATCACCACGAACTAGCAGACCTATTTGGCGTGAAACTTGGTAGCGTAGAAGAACTTATCCCATACGGGAAAAAATGTTTAGAATTAGGCGCGCAACATGTAATCGTGTCCATGGCTGGTGACGGAGCGCTTCTATTTACAGGAGAAGATGTTTACTTCGCCGATGCATTAAAAGGGGAACTGAAAAATTCCGTAGGTGCTGGAGACTCAATGATTGCAGGCTTTGTTGGGACTTTTGATAAAACGAGAGATCCCGTTAAAGCTTTTGCTGCAGGAGTTGCAACAGGTGGAGCTACTGCATTTTCAACAGATTTAGCCCAAAAAGAACTAATAGATGAACTATTACCGCAAGTGAAGATAACCAAAATAACAGGGAGGAACTAAAATGAGAATCACTGATTTATTAAGCAAAGATGTTATGATTATGTCATTACAGGCAACGACAAAAGAAGCTGCCATCGATGAAATGATTGCTTCGTTAAAGAGCAACGGGAAAATTAATGATGAGGTGCTGTTTAAAGAAGCTATAATGAACCGTGAAGCACAGAGTTCTACTGGTGTAGGTGAAGGAATTGCAATGCCTCACGCGAAAACAAAAGCAGTAAATGAACCAACTGTTGTTTTTGCTAAGAGTGAAAAAGGATTGGATTATGATGCTTTAGATGGTCAGCCAGCACACTTATTCTTTATGATTGCTGCTCCAGATGGCGCTAATGCAACTCATTTAGAAACTTTAGCAGCTCTTTCTAGATTATTGGTTCATCCAGCGTTTGTGCAATCGTTAAGAGATGCTAAAACTCCAGAGGAAGTAATCAATTTATTCAACAATGAACAAGAAGACGCAGAAGAAACAGTCGTTGCTCCAACCTCAACCAATGAAACTGGTAAATCAGTCGTAGCAGTTACAGCATGTCCAACAGGAATTGCACATACTTATATGGCTGCAGAAAAATTACAAGAAACTGCTAATAAATTAGGTGTACGAATCAAAGTTGAGACAAATGGCTCTAGAGGCGTTGAAAACCGTTTAACAGATAAAGAAATTGCAGAAGCTGATGGAGTTATTATTGCAGCTGACGTACAAGTAGATATGCCTCGTTTTGACGGGAAGCATTTAATTGCTAAACCAGTTGCAGCGGGAATTCATAAACCAGAAGAACTAATTAAAGAAGCAATTTCAGGCAATGCTCCAATTTATAAAGCAGAGGAAGGTAGTCAAGCTACGGAGAGCGCAGACGGACTTTCTATCGGTCAACAAATTTATAAACATTTAATGAGCGGTGTTTCTCACATGTTGCCGTTTGTAATTGGTGGAGGTATCGCTATCGCCATCGCGTTTATGCTTGATCAAATGTTAGGTGTTCCTCAAGATCAACTCGCAAAACTTGGTTCATATAACGAAATCCCAGCACTATTAAAACAAATCGGTGATGTTGCATTCGGCTTCATGCTTCCAGTATTCGCTGGATATATTGCCTACAGTATATCGGATAGACCAGGACTTGTAGCAGGTTTTGTTGCAGGTGGAGTAGCATCTGTTGGTGGTGCAGGCTTCCTTGGAGCACTTGTTGGTGGTTTCCTTGCAGGTTATGCAGTAGAGTTAATTAAACTAGCACTTAAAAAGTTACCAAAAACATTAGACGGTATCAAAGTAGTTTTATTCTATCCAGTTTTATCGGTGTTAATTGTCGGACTTTTAATGTTGCTATTAAATGTACCAATGAGCGCATTGAACACTTGGTTGAATGACTTCTTGAATAGTTTAAGTGGAACGAACGCAGTTATTTTAGGATTACTGTTAGGTGCAATGATGGCAGCGGATTTAGGTGGACCAATTAATAAAGCTGCTTATATATTTGCAACGGGTACACTCGCAGCTAGTGTAGCAACAGGCGGTAGCGCAATCATGGCAGCAACAATGGCTGCTGGCATGGTACCACCACTAGCAACGTTTGTAGCAACTCTTATTTTTAGAAATAAATTTACAGCTCAAGAACGTGATGCAGGCTTAACTAACTCTATTTTGGGTGCTTCATTCATTACTGAAGGAGCTATTCCATTTGCAGCGGCCGATCCACTTCGAATGATTCCGAGTTTTATTGCCGGAAGTGCTATCACAGGTGCGGTAGTAATGTTCTTAAACATTAAAGTATTAGCACCTCACGGAGGAGTTTTTGTTATCTTCCTTGTATCCCAACCTTGGTTCTATATTATTGCAATTATTATTGGAACATTAATCAGCGCAGGATTAATTGGTGTTCTACGTAAGAAACCAACTGTATAAAATATGGAAATCGTCTTTTGAAACTAAAAAGGCGATTTCTTTTTAGTAATTTCTCGAATTATTTCCGAAAAATTGCTATACTGGAAGTGAAGTGAGGTGGGCGTATTGGAATTTGGAGAAAAATTAATTCATTTAAGAAAGAAAAATAGGTTAACACAAAAACAACTGGCTGCGAAAATCGGGACAACTGCATCCACAATAAGCAAGTATGAAAATGATAACCACCGACCGCCAATTTTTATTTTGGCTAAATTAGCAGAAATTCTTGGAACAACAACCGATTTTTTATTAGATGATGTAGCTGGTTTGCGAGAAAAGAATTCGGTAAACGCCTTTCCTTTAATTGGAAATCCGGAACTCGAGAAATGGTATTTAGAATTACCTTATACATACTCAGAGGATGAGTTATTAATGTTAAAACGAATTGCAGATGCGATTGAAAATAAAAAATAATTTTAAGGAGAAGCCAGCTACTATTATGTAACTGGCTTTTATTTGGTTTTAAAGTTACTGCTCAGGATCTTGAGGCTCATTAGGATCTTCGTTATTTGGAAGCATGGTGCTGTAATAACGTCTAGGTTCAGCAGCAAGAGTGGTTGGTGGGAAAAACCTATTCATTGAAGGAAAATTACTCTCCATTATACGCATTTTTTGAGAAAATTTCATATGTAACATGGAGGTTCTAGCAATCTGATTATTAAAAGATGCTAAAGACATATCAATCTCAAAGGTTTCCATATTAGAAAATGTTATTAAAGTGTGGTTAAATCCAATTGCATGATAATCTTTAATATGTTGTGGGAAAATCCAAATACATTCTGTTGAACTAGGTGCTACAGTTGGAAATACATAAGTAGAAGTGACTGGGTCAATGATAATGGGTGGCTTATGGGTAACACCAATTAAGTGTTTAGTTCCCTCTTTGCGTCCCTCATAGCTTGATCCGAAAAAGTTACAGCTGGTTTTAATTAGTTCAAACGGGGTAAATTTAGAAGTATAATGGGAATCAACTTCATAAATTTCTGAATAGACTATACTTCCAGATTTTTTTGGAAAAATAATCATTGTGTGCGGGTTTACTTCATAAAACTGAGTACTGATTTGTTCTTTTTTCATTTCATTCAACTCCTCTATGTTTGTATTTATGTCTAAGAAGAAACCTAGAGTTATTGCCTAATAAGCAAAACTTCTAAGTAACGACTAAGCATCAAAGTTAGTTATGAGTTATTTTTTGTCATTATAGCACATGGTAATTTGCAAGTCATTAGATTTTGGTAAAGTTGTATTTTCAAGCTGTTTTCTGTTTTTTCTTAGTATATTACAATTTTTCAAAATTGTAATAAATATGAGTGAAGGAGTGGTAGTCGTGGAAATGCGTGATTTTTCTAATTCGTTGATGAATCAGGTGGGTGTCCTTAAGGGTGAAAAAGAATTAACAAACGTTTTTATCGAATGCTTCCTGACGATGCTCCTAGAAGAGAGAAAATTAGAACAACTTAGAGCTGAAATTGATAAAGCTCTCGATAATAGGAACAAAGCGGAATTTATGAAACTTACAGAAAAAATGAATAAAATTCAACAGGAAATGCTAGCTTTTGACTAGAATATATGAAAAACTAAGATAGTAAGAGCTATCTTAGTTTTTTTGAGCTGTTTTATAAATTTTCAAGCAAAAAATGCTTCGAAAAAAGTTCTGGACAGATTGCTCAAATATGGTAAACTAAATAAAAACATATGTTCGGTGGTGAGGGTATGACACTTCAAATAATTGCAGGTAGATCAGGCACAGGTAAAACAACTTATTTAATGGACGAAGTTAGCGTAAAAATTAAACAAAATTCTAAGACATACATCTTTATTGTTCCGGATCAAATGACGTTTCAAATGGAGACAAGCTTTTTAAACAAAGAAAATTTAGAAGGAATGCTCGGGACTCAAATATTTAGTTTTAGTCGTTTAGCATGGAAAATACTTCAAGAAACGGGTGGGTTATCTAAAACTTTTCTGAGTCAAACTGGAATCGAAATGGTTATTAGAAAAGCTGCACTCGATCAAAGAGACAAACTAAAAATCTTTTCTAGAGCTACGTCTAGAAAAGGTTTCTATGCAGAGTTAGCGAATTTATTTAAAGAAATGAAACAAGAAGAAGTTTCTATAGAAGATATGGTGAAAAGCGCTACTAACCTGTCTACAAGTGTGAACAATAAAATCCACGATATATCAATAATCTATCAAAAGTATGAAGAATTATTGGCAGATAAATTCCTCGAAAATGAAGATTACTTGAGATTACTTGCGGAAAAAATTACAGAAAGTGATTATTTAAATCAGACGGAAATAGTCATTGATGGCTTTACTTCTTTCTCGCAACAAGAGCTGACAGTCATTGGTGCATTAATGCGAAAATGTGATAAAGTAACAGTTTCTTTAGCTTTAAATGTGCCCGAAATCAAGCATGGATTAGATGAATACAGCATGTTTAAAGCAAGTACGGAGGCTTACTATGCTTTATTAGAGCTGGCAAAATTAAATGGTATTAATGTAGAAGAAGATAAGTTTTTCTTAGAGAATAAACGGGCAAAAACAGAATCATTAGCATTTTTAGCAAATGCTTGGGGTCACAATAAATTTATGGCTTTTAAAGAAGAACCTCATAACTTAAGTGTTCATCAAGCGAACAACAGACGTGCTGAAATAGAAGGGGTTGCTCGTGAAATTCGTCAACTCACATTAAATGGATACAGATATCAAGATATGGCTATTTTGACAAGAAATCTCGGAGATTATGACGTTTTATGTGAAACAGTGATGGAGTCATATAATATTCCCATCTTTATTGATAAAAAAAGAGCTATGTCGAAACACCCATTTATTGAGTTTATCCGTTCTAGCTTAGATGCTATTTTGTTTAATTGGAAGTATGAACCAATCTTTCAAGCAGTTAAGACAGAGTTTTTCTTTGGTGTTGCCGAAAAATCAAGTGTTCTTAGACGTAAAGCGGATATTCTAGAGAACTATGTATTAGAAAATGGCATTCAAAATAAATGGAAATGGGAAAAAGAAGGCGATTGGATTTATCGGAAGATTCGTGGGCTATCAACTAATGTGTTACCTCAAACAGATGAAGAAATTCAAACGCAATCAATTATTAACGAAATGAGAAGTCTTATAGTAAACCCACTTTCAACTTTAGAGTTAAATCTAAAGAAAGCAAAAACAGGGATGGAATTTGCTTTAGCTCTTTATCATTTTTTAGAACAAGTAAATGCTGTAGAACGATTGGAATCATGGAGACAAAGAGCAGAGGAGCAGGGTTATCTAGAACTTGCACGTGAGCACGAGCAAGCATGGAGCGCTATTTCGGCGCTTTTGGATGAATTTGTAGAAGTTTTAGGTGAAGAAACTTTAGACTTAAATAGTTTTGTAGAAATTATTGCCACTGGGCTAGATGCCCTTGAATTTTCACTTTTGCCACCTTCCTTAGATCAAGTAGTTTTATCTGATATGGAGAATGCGAAATTACTAGATATGAAAGTGATTTTTGCAATTGGAATGAACGATGGTGTTATGCCGCTTCGCCAAAAGGATAACGGGATTCTTTCGGATCAAGATAGGGATGCCTTGCGTGCTGAGGTTAGTAATTTGAAGCCATCTGCTAAAAATAATATTGGAGAAGAAGATTTATTGGCGTATAAAATAATAAGTTTGCCTAGTGATAAACTATTTCTTAGTTACCCTGCTGCGGATGAAGAAGGTAAAGTGCTAAGTGAATCCAATTATTTAAGGAAAATAAAAGGCCAGTTTAAAAAATTAAGCGAATCGGTTTATTTAACAGACCCAGGTTTATTAAGTGATGCGGAACAAAGTAGTTATATTCGTTCTAAGCAAGCAACATTAGGTTTGTTGACGAGTCAATTACAAATGTACAAACGAGGTTATCCACTATCTAGTGTATGGTGGGATGCCTATAATAGTTATTTTGAAAATGGAAAAGAATCTAGAATGGCTAAACAAGTGTTATCTAGTTTGTATTACGAAAATAAAACAAAACCACTACAAGAAAAAACTGCCAAAAACTTATTTGGAGAAACAATCCATGCGAGTGTCTCGAGAATGGAGAAATTTTTCAGTTGCGAATTTCAACATTTTGCTCAATATGGTTTAAAATTAGAAGAACGAGGTCATTTTCAGCTACAAGCTGTAGATATGGGAGAAATTTTCCATGGAGCAATGGAATGGATTTCAGCAGAATTAAAAAGAAATAATCTGGATTGGGGCAGTTTAACAGACCAAGAATGTAGACAAATGGCGAAATTAGCAATGACTTTCCTAGCGCCTAAAATTCAGCATGAGATACTACTTAGCTCCAAAAGAATGGAATATATTCAGTATAAATTGCTTCAAATCATAACGAGGGCAACGACAGTACTAAATGAACAAGCAAAAAGTAGTGCATTTCGTCCAGTCGGCTTAGAAGTTGATTTTGGCTTAAAAGGAGACATTCCGCCATTAAAAATTTCGCTCCAAGCGAATAGTGAACTTCTTTTACAAGGTCGAATTGATAGGATTGATATGGCAGAACAAGAAGATCGGACATTCCTACGCATTATAGATTATAAATCGAGTTCACATGATTTGGCTCTTACGGAAGTTTATTATGGCTTAGCGCTTCAAATGCTGACGTATTTGGATATTGTAGTTACAAATGCACAAAAAATGATTGGCAAAACGGCAGAACCAGCTGGAGTACTATATTTCCATATGCATAATCAATATGTACAAGCGGAGAAAGAGTTAAGTGATGAGGCTATCGCAAAAGAATTACAAAAAAATTCTAAAATGAAAGGATTAATTTTATCTGATCCTGTGGCTGTATCATTGATGGATACGACACTTGAAAAAGGTAAATCATCTAATATTGTTCCAGCAGAAATAAAACAAAATGGTGAATTAAGTGCGAGGTCAAAAACTGCGACAAGAGAAGAATTTGATAAAATGCGTCACTTTGTACGTCATAAATACCAAGAAGCTGGGAACAAAATACTTGATGGAGCAGTTTCCATTAACCCATATAAACTAAAAGAAAGAACACCTTGCCAATTTTGTGGTTTTCGTTCATTTTGTGGATTTGATCCATCTCTAGCAAGCAATCAATATAGACATTTAACCAATGAAAAAACAGAAACAATTTTAGCAAAAATGGATATCGAAGGGGGGGAACAGTAGCATGGGATTAAATATACCGCCAAAACCAGAAAGTTCTTTATGGACAGATGACCAGTGGAAAGCTATCCAAGCTGAAGGGAACAATGTGCTTGTAGCTGCTGCTGCTGGTTCAGGGAAGACAGCTGTATTAGTAACCAGAATTATTGAGAAGTTAATAAATGAGTCAGCGAACTTAAATGTTGACGAGTTGCTAATCGTAACTTTTACTAATGCATCTGCTGCTGAAATGAAGTTTAGAATTGGGAAAGGCTTGGAAGAAGCTCTAGCTCAAAATCCAGATTCTACCCATTTAAAAAGGCAAGTGGCTTTACTTAACTATGCTTCTATTTCCACTCTCCACTCTTTTTGCTTAGAAATTATTAGAAAATATTATTTTGATGCAGATATTGATCCAAATTTTCGCTTAATTGAGCCAATCGAAAGTAGTATGATTCGTGATGAGGTTCTAGAAAATTTGCTTGAACAAGAATACAGTATTGAAAACAATGAGCCGTTTTTTCACTTGGTAGAGTCTTTTACTGGAGATAGGTCGGATGCAGAGCTTCACGCGTTAATATCTAAGCTATATGATTTCTCAAGAGCAAATCCAGATCCGAATATATGGTTAGAAGAAATGGTGGACTTTTATAATACAGAAGAGACTACTTCGATTACAGAATTACCTTATTTTCCAATTATTAAAGAAGATATTGAATTAAGAGTTAATCAAGCTAAAAATTATTTATTAAATGCGATAGATTATGCAAATGAAAATAATGGACCTGTACCTTATTTAGCTACGTTAGAAAATGATTTAGCTCAAATTGAAGCAATAACAGAATTGAGCTGGAATAGCTGGGGACAGCTGAAAAAGGCTATTGAAAGTATTGATTTTAAGCGTATTCCAACACTAAAAAATAAAAGTGATTACGATGAAGAATATGTAGAGGAAGCAAAGAAATTTCGAGATGCAGCAAAAAAAGAAATTAAAAATATCGCAACTGATTGGTTTTCACGAGAAGAAATAAATTATTTATCTGACTTAGAAAAAATGAAACCAGACATCAAAACCTTGAGTAGATTAGTGAAAAAATTTGCTGAAAATTTCTTTGAAGAAAAACAGCAAAGAGGAGTATTGGATTTTAATGATTTAGAACACTTAGCATTAAAGATTTTATTAAAAGACAATGAAGCATCAGAAGTTGCTAAAAACTATCAAAAACAATTTAAAGAAGTATTAATTGATGAATATCAAGATACTAATATGGTGCAAGAAACTATCCTACGACTAGTAACTAATTCAGGTGAGGAACAAGGGAATTTATTCATGGTTGGGGATGTAAAGCAGTCTATTTATCGGTTCCGTTTAGCAGAACCAACGCTATTTATGACGAAATATCAAACTTACCAACAAGATGGAAATGGAAGCGGAATACGTATTGATTTGTCGCAAAACTTTAGAAGTAGAAAAGAAGTTTTAGATGCGACTAATTTTATATTTCATCAATTGATGGATAAGCACATTGCTGAAATTGATTATGATGCAGCGGCGGAATTAACTTTAGGCGCAAGTTTTCCTGAAACGACTGATATGGCGACGGAACTACTGCTAATTGATATGAAGTCTGTGGAGAGTGAAACTGAAGATGAATTGTCACCTCAAGAATTACAAAAAAATCAAGTGGAATCACGTGCAATTGCAATGAAAATTAAAGAAATGATAGACAATAAGTTTCCTATATTTGATAAAAAAATGAAACAAAACAGACCGATTCAATATCGAGATATAGTTATTTTAGCTAGGGCGATGACAAGCGCTCCAGATATGGAAGAAGCAATGAAAGTTCAGGATATCCCTTTTTACGCGAATAACAATTCTGGTTATTTTGAAACAACAGAAGTAGCTACGATGATTGCACTGATGAAAGTGATTGACAACCCTTACCAAGATATTCCGCTCGCTGCTGTTTTACGGTCACCCATAATCGGTTTAAACGAAGAAGAGCTAGGACAAGTTCGTATGGCGAAAAAGAATGGTTATTTCTATGATGCATTGTTAACATACAAAGATACAACCGTTTCGGAAACTGCAGATAAAATGAGTGATTTTATTCAACAGTTAAATAATTGGCGTGAGTTATCTATCCGGGAAAACTTAACATCATTAATTTGGCAAATCTATCAAGAAACTAATTTTTATGAATTTGTTGGTGGATTACCGGGTGGCAAACAACGCCAGGCTAATTTACGTGCGTTATATGACCGAGCTAATCAATACGAAAAAACATCTTTTCGTGGGTTGTTTCGCTTTGTCCGTTTTGTCGAACGCTTAGAAGTTCGAGGCGATGATTTAGGAACCGCAAAAACACTTGGTGAAAAAGAAGATGTCGTTCGTATGATGACAATCCATGCAAGTAAAGGATTAGAATTTCCAGTGGTCATTGTCTCTGGGTTAAGCAGGAAATTTAATATGCGTGATATTTATAGCAAAACACTTTTAGATAAGGATTACGGTTTTGCATCTAATTATCGAGATATAGAGAAAATGATTGTTTATCCAACAATTATGCAGCAAGCAATGAAACAAAAAAAATCTCGAGAAATGATCGCGGAAGAGATGCGAGTTCTTTACGTTGCTCTTACTCGTGCAGAAGAGAAGTTAATTTTGACAGCAACGGTGCCTGATTTTGAAAAAACAAGTAAGAATTGGTTACAAGTTGCAAAAGAAAAAGAGACTATTTTACCTGCATCCACAAGAGCTAAAGCGAAATGTTATTTGGATTGGATAGGAAACGCCACAATTAGACATCCTAATTTTAAAGAATTATTGTGTGAGGAAATGATCCAAACGCTTCCGACAGATATGAAACTACAGATTGAAATAAAAACCAAGGAAATGTTTCTAACTAATGAATTGGAAAAGACAGAAACGGTTAATTGGTTGGACAATATAAAAGAACATCAACCAATACCTGTCAAAAGCCCTTATAAGGATGAAATTCAGCGATATATGAACTATGAGTACCAAAATGAAGAGGCGACAAAGATTCGTGCTAAACAGTCGGTAACAGAGCTCAAGCGGCAATTTTCTTTGCAAGATAGTTGGAGTGATACTACACTTTTAAAAGAATTTCAAAAAGTTTCATTAGACAGACCCAAATTTTTACAGCAAAATAAATTATCTGCAACAGAAATTGGCACGGCAATGCATACGCTAATGCAAGCAGT
Source organism: Listeria monocytogenes ATCC 19117 (assembly GCF_000307025.1). GTDB lineage: Bacteria > Bacillota > Bacilli > Lactobacillales > Listeriaceae > Listeria > Listeria monocytogenes_B. The sequence continues at coordinate 2,396,448 of NC_018584.1, read as the reverse complement.
TTCTTTAGAACATCAACCGACAAAGGAAGATTTGGAACAGCTTTTACAAACAATGCGTGAAAAGGATATACTAACAGAAGCACAACTTAAAGCAATCAATATTAAACAAGTGCTAGGCTTTTTTGAATCGCAATTAGGAAAAACTATGTTGCAGAAAAAAGATTTAGTAAAACGTGAAGTGCCATTTAGTTATTTACTTCCTGTATCTGAGTTATACGAAAAAGTTGATATAGACGAACGCGTACTTATCCAAGGTGTTGTAGATAGCATGATTGAAGAGGAAGAAACAATTACTTTGATTGACTATAAAACAGATAAAATAGAGGGTAGGTATTCTAATTGGGAAGCTGCTGAAAAAATAATGAAAGAACGATATCATATTCAAATCAAACTTTATGCAAAAGCGATTCAAGCGATAAGTGGTAAAAAAGTTGATGCAGCTTATTTATATTTCTTCGATGGACAACATATATGTCAAATAAACACAAAGGAAGGTTTTTAAATGAAATGGTTGAGTTATCAGCATGAGGGCGATTTTAATTATGGCATTTTAACACCTGAAAATAAAATTATCCCTGCACAAACAATTTTTTCGAATCCACCTGCTACTCTTTTAGACTTTATCAAAGAAAAGCCGCTTGTCCCTGAACTAAAAGGAATCAAAGGGGATATTGATTTAGCTGAAGTAGAAATCCAAGTTCCTATCACCCCACCAAATAATATTATTGCAATTGGGAAAAATTATTATAATCATGTGCTAGAGATGGGGAGCAAAGAAGACGTTCCAGAACATATCCTTGTATTTACAAAAAGTGCTAATAGTTTATTGCCGCATAATGGCAAAATTGAGCTACATCAAAACCTAACTAGTCAATTAGATTATGAAGGTGAACTCGCAGTAATTATAGGAGAAAAGGTAAGAGATTTATCCGAGCAAGATGCATTATCCGCCATATTTGGATTTACTATTTTAAATGATGTAACAGCTCGGGATCTTCAGAAAAAACATAAACAATTTTACCTTGGGAAAAGTCTTGATGCCAGTTGTCCAATGGGACCATATGTGCTGGAAAACAATGGAAGTAAAGAAGTTGTTTTTCATATTGAAACTAAGGTTAACGGTGAAATAAGACAGTCTGACTCTACAGATAAATGTATATTTAATTTAGCTAGGATTATTTCTGATTTATCAAAAGGGCATACATTGTTGCCTGGGGATGTGATAGCTACAGGAACTCCAAGTGGTGTGGGGAAAGGCATGACACCTCCAACTTTTCTGCAAGCTGGAGATGTTGTCGAAATTACTATTGATAAAATTGGGACACTGACTAACAAAGTAAGAAAATCTTAATAAGAAAGAGGGATGTATTATGTGGGGTTATATTCATTTGATTTCATGGGTGGCTATTGTTGTACTAACGGTTACAGCTTTACTCATTTATTCGAAATCGACAAAAAGTTTTACAATGTTGCAAATGATCAATCGAGTTTTTTATATTCTGGTTATTTTGAGTGGAATTATGATGGTCAAATACAGCATAGAGCAAAGTTGGATTCTGGCAATATTTAAAATTCTGATGGGAATCATTGTAATTGGTGTAGTGGAGATGCTACTTAGTTACAGGAAACAACAAAAACCAACAGGAATGTTTTTGATGATTTTTGTTATTGTCGTAGTGATTACCATCTCATTAGGCTTCTATTTATCAGGCGGATATCCATTATTTAATTAAAAATCAAAAAAATAATAAAAAAGACTTCTCTTTTCTCTAGAAAGTTGGTATGTTATGTTAGGGCCAAAAAAGGAGAGAAGAAAATGAGTTCAAAAATAGTATATAAAGAGTATGCTAAAAAAACCGCCATTGCAATAATAGCAGCACTTTTAAACGCAATAGGCATGAACTTCTTTTTAATACCAGCACAAGTTTATGCAGCTGGATTAAATGGGGTTGCACAACTAGGTTCAGACATGTTACGAGATTCAATGAATATTTCTATTTCAACAGGACTACTTGTTCTGTTATTAAATATTCCAGTGGCGATTTTAGGGTGGTTAAAAGTAGGAAAATCATTTACTGTTTTTAGTTTTTTAACAGTTGCTTTTATGTCCTTTTTCTTGATTGTTATCCCAGAGGTGCAAGTATCTAGTGATATTTTGCTTAATGCGATTTTTGGGGCTTTAATTGCATCTGTAGGTATTGGTCTGGCTTTGAAATTCGGTATTTCTACTGGCGGATTAGATATAGTAGCAATGTATATCACTATTAAAACAGGGCGTTCTTTTGGGAAATATTTCTTGCTTTTAAATGGAGTTATTATTATTGTTGCAGGTTTTGCATATGATTGGACATTTGCGCTGTACACGCTCATTTCTTTATATGTTCAGAGTAGAGTTATTGACATTATTCATACAAGACATCAGAAGCTGACTGTCATGATAATGACGCAACACTCTGAAACAGTAATCAAAGCAATCCATGAGAACATGGTACGAGGAATTACAGTTGTGGATGCGATGGGTGGTTATTCAAAAGAAGACGTAGCAATGCTGATTATGGTGATTACGCGTTATGAACTATATGATATTACGCACATTGTTGGCGAGTTTGACTCTAAAGCATTTATTAATGTTATGGAGACCTCAAGCGTATTCGGTGATTTTCGTTCAGAAGCAGATCAAAAATTAGCAATGGCGATGTATAAAAATAAAATGATGTAAAAAAGCTGCAAAGTAATGGCTCTTGAATCAAAAATTAGCATTCCTAACTTTTGTAAGACCTTACTTGCAGCTTTTTATTATAGATTTAAGTTTTCTTCTAAATAGAGTGCTATACCATCATCTTGATTAGAAGCAGTTACCACGTTTGCCACATTTTTAACAGACTCGGCAGCATTTCCCATAGCAACCCCAACACCAGCGTAATCAAGCATTTGTAAATCATTAGTTTCATCGCCAAATGCAATGATATCTTTACGATCAAAGCCTAGTGTTTTAGCCGCTGCTTGCACGCCAATAGCTTTATGAATACCGAATTTAATAATTTCAACGGCTGGCCAAGCAGATGCTCCCCATGTATGGTGAGAAATAACGCCGGAAAGAGATTCATCCAAGTGTTTGCTAATTAAATCAAGTTGGTCAATTTTTCCAAAAAACAGTAAAGAAGTAGCATCTGATTTAATAGCATCACGGATGTTTCCAAAGACAATGTTTTCAGTGCCTAAGTGGAATGTTTCAGGAACGCTGTTGTTTCGTTCTTTTAAGAAGACATTATCTTGCACCTCTGCTGCGATATTATCTAATGAAAAGCCGTTTGAAAAATCGAGTAACTCATGAACAACTTGTAAATCAATGGCATGATGATAGCCCTCAGCGAAGGTAGTAAGTCTAGGATGGTGATAGACGGCACCGTTGAAATTTACAATCGGCGTTGTTAATCCGAGTTCATGGTAATAAGAGCCACTTATTCGATATGGGCGTCCCGTTGCAATCATTACTTCGTGACCGGCCATGCGGGCTTTTTCTAAAGTTTTTTTTGTATGGGAGGAGATAGTTAAATCATCTCTAAGTGTTGTTCCATCAAGATCTAGTACGATTAATTTTTTAGACATAGTTTGCTCCTTTAATTCATATGGTTGGTTCAAAGCTGCCCCTTCATGCTAAAATAAGGGCACACATCAATGATAGACGTTTATCACAAATTTGTAAATGATTCCGACCTTTACAGTAGCTTAATAAACTCAATAGAAATGAGGCTTCACAATGATTCAAGTGGAAAATGAACAAATTGCGGGAATACCAGTTTTACATATTAGTAATAGTGAAAATGCTGATCAAATGTTACCAACGATTATTTTTTATCATGGATTTACTTCTCAAAAAGAATTATATTTACATTATGGTTATCTACTTGCGCAGCGTGGCTTTCGAGTAGTTTTGCCGGATGCAAAGTTGCATGGTGAGCGTCTACAAGGAGCGAATCCGGAAGATCAGGCTACATTCTTTTGGGATGTTATTGAGACAAATATTATAGAATTCCCTCTAATTACTAATGAATTAATTAAAGCTGGAAAAACGGATGCTAATCGTATTGGAGTTGGCGGAGTTTCCATGGGAGCTATTACTTCGCTTGGCCTTCTTGGGCAATATGAAAATATTAAAGTAGCGGTCAGTTTAATGGGAAGTGCTTATTACGTTGATTTTGCTAAGGAGTTATCTAAATATGCATTGGCGCAAGGGTTAACTTTCCCGTATGACGTGGATGAGCGAATTTTAACTTTACAAAAATATGATTTGACCCAAAATATCACCAAAATAAATAACCGACCATTGTTACTTTGGCATGGCAAAAAAGACGATGTGGTACCTTTTGCGTACAGCGAAAAGTTATACCAAACATTAGTAGAAGAAAGCTTGGCAGATAATGTGCAATTTATCATCGACGACAATGCGAAACACAAAGTTTCGGTCGAAGGAATGCTACAAGGTGTAAGCTTTTTCGAGAAATTCTTATAATGAAAATCATTCTCATATATGATACAATAAATGTACAAAATGGCAAAAAGGAGGCATATGCTTCATGGATGAGCAACTGAAAGAAAATTTAATGGGCGCACTAGAACAAGTTATCGATCCAGAACTTGGAATTGATATTGTGAATATTGGTCTTGTATACGATGTTGAATTAGATGATGACGGCCTTTGCACAGTATCAATGACGCTTACAACAATGGGATGTCCACTTGCTGGTATTTTGACTGAGCAAGTACAAATGGCACTTAGTGATATTCCAGAAGTGAAAGATACAAATGTAAATCTTGTTTGGAATCCACCTTGGACTAAAGATCGTATGTCACGCTATGCAAAAATAGCGCTTGGTATACGTTGAATTAAATAAAAATAAGCAGGTAGGACGTATTTTGCGTTATACCTGTTATTTTTATATGACTGAATAGAGGATTAAAACGATGAATTATGAAATGATAAGTGATTATAAAGATAATAAAATGTATCGTGATAGTTTTAATAAACTTGCGGAAAGTACATTTGACATTAATTTTGAAGAATGGTTTAGAAGCGGTTTTTGGAATGACAAGTATGTTTGTTATTCTTATATAGATAATAATGAAGTTATCTCGAACGTCTCCATTAACAAAATGAATTTAATTTATCAAGGGGAAAATTATAGTGCGTTACAAATTGGAACAGTAATGACGCATCCGAATTACCGTGGACAGGGTCTTGCTAAGAATTTATTAAATCATGTGATAGCTAAGTATGAAGACCAGTATGATTTTCTTTATTTATTTGCAAATGATACTGTATTGGATTTTTACCCGAAATTTGGGTTTGAACGTATAGAGGAAAGTAGTTTTACTGTAGATGCTTGCAATTTGAAAAAAAAAGCTAGTAAATTAAAAAAGCTGAATCCCGATAATAAAACGGATTTTCAGCTAATTAGTCGTATTGTATCCAAAAGAGCATCACTTTCTAACATATTAGATGTCAAAGAAAGTGAAGATTTACTGATGTTTTATGTATTAATTGCGTTAAAAAACGAGCTTTATTATTTGGAAGAATTAGATGTAATTGTTCTGATGGAACAGGAAGGTACTGATCTATATGTACTGGATATTCTTAGTACAAAAAAACTAGATGTGGTGGAAGTTCTAAGTTATCTTTCTACCAAAAAAATCGAAACAATCCATCTTCTTTTTACGCCAGAAAAAAGCAAATACATTGATGCGGCTTATATCATTGAAACGGAAGATATGTTGTTTGTGCGTCCAAATGTGCTTACAAGTGAAAATTACTTCTTATTTCCAGCGACCTCTCACGCTTGATTTTCAAGTTTAGTAAGTCGTTCTTCGATACGTTGTTGATGTTTGTATTGTTTAATGATTCTTTTGGCAAGTTGCAATTCCGCTTGTGCCGTCATTAAGTGATCCTGCCCATGAATAAGTAAAAAGGAAGGATGAGCTACCGTTTCTGAGTCGCGAATGGATACTAATTTTGTTTGCCAAATATGACCTTCTTGGAATTGATCCTGTGCGATTTGCAGATGTTTATCGGCTTCATCAAATTGATACTTTTCCGCAAAATCAATTGCTTTGTATGCTTCTTTTCGTGTGTTTCCGCCATGCAAAATGAGTTTTACAACAGCTTCTTCTACTTGAATTTCCATTTTTCCACCCCAACAGTTGATAGTTTTCTTTCATTGTAGCAAATGCCTGAACGGTATGACAATAAATTAGCAATAAATCAGCCTATGGAACGATGTGTTTCATGGAGCTTAGCGTATAATAGGCAATAGAAAAGGTGTGGAGGGATTCAAATGGAAGAACGTTTATACGAACTTGAAGATAAAGTACAAGACCTTGAGCTTGAAGTGCATGATTTGCGTGATAGAATTCAACTGCTCGAAGACAAACCAGCTGCTCGCTCTAGCTTACTTGGTCATAATGTATGGGTCTTAATTCCATTAGTCGCTATTATTTCTTGGATGGTTGTAGAAATTTTTAGTTGAAGGGGACCTTTAATGGTTTCCTTTTTATTTGTAATATAGTAATTTTTATACAGAAAATAACAATAAAAGTAAGCCAGTTCTCATCTTTCTTATCTTTGTCACAAAAAATCTATATTTATTTACTTGCTTTTTTCAAGAACAATAGTAAAATAAGTTATAGGATAGAGTTTTACCTTGATGAAAGTTTCATTTTTATTAATGTGATTTTCATGGGGATAAGACCCTATCATGGTTATAATGACTTTTGGTGTATCCATCTTCCAATAGAATGGCAACTAGTCAGACATCTGTTTAGACACCAAAATCATTATTTGTTTTCATTCATCTCATTGGCCGTGTAGTTCATGTCTATGCCTCATCCCGTTATGCATAGACGCCCGAACATGATGGCAACGCTGGAAATGTTTATTTCGAGCGTCTTTTTTTGTCTTCTTTTATAGGCGGAATAATTTAATAACAATCTAGTTATTGTTATACTGTAGAAGAGGATAGGAGGAGATTTATATGACTTTAAAAGGTAAAAAAGTTATTGCACTTGTCAGTGAAGACTTTGAGGATTTAGAGCTTTGGTATCCAGTGCTTAGATTGCGCGAGGCAGGAGCTTCGGTGCATCTAGTGGCTGAGGAAGCAAAGAAAGTTTATCACGGTAAGTACGGAGTTCCTGTTACTTCTGACTATGATTTTGATTCTGTTCGCGCAGAAGATTATGATGGGATTTTAGTTCCAGGTGGCTGGTCCCCAGACAAATTACGCCGTTTTGATAGCGTACTAAATTTGGTTCGTGCGTTTGATAAGGCGAAAAAACCAATTGGACAAATTTGCCATGCTGGATGGGTACTTGTTTCGGCTGGTATTTTAGAAGGCGTGAATGTAACAAGTACACCGGGAATTAAAGATGATATGACGAATGCGGGAGCTATTTGGCATAACGAGCCTGTTGTAACAGACGGCCATATTATTTCGAGTCGTCGCCCACCAGACCTTCCAGAATATTTACCAGCATTTATTTCCGCTTTAGAAGATTAAAAAAAGAAGCATTTCCATATTTTGGGAATGCTTCTTTTTAGTTTAAAAGTAAAAAGTTACGATAAAGCCGATAAAACTAGGAATTGCTGCAACTAAAAGCAGGATACTCCAGCGTAATTGGCTTTTTCGACTTGGGTTTCCACTACGGCCACCAAAGGATACGAATGCGGATAGAATAATGGATGCAAAGACAATGATAGTCGTTACAATGGAATATAAAGTGGATACAGTGTAGTCAGGCATCAAAAAGCTTGCTAGAAAAACAACAACAGCAAGTGCGACACCAGCGAGCAGTGATTTTAAAAACACGACAAGTTCAACTCATTTCTAATTAGTTTCTCTCTTCTTTATAGCAAACGAGCGGGTTTTTGTCCAATAAAAAAGCGCCTAGCTGAGTTCAGTAGACGCTTTTATTCATTGATTAATGTGGTAAAAATGCTACGAGAATGAAGAATAATACGGCGATAACGATTAGGAACCAGTTAAGTTCACGCCATTTACCAGTGAATACTTTTAATACTGGGTAAGAAATAAATCCGAATGCTAAGCCGATTGCGATGCTTGAAGTAAGTGGCATAGCTAGAATAACTAAGAAAGCAGGGAATGCTTCATCTAATGTATCCCAGTCGATTTCTTTAACAGCACCAATCATCATACTACCAACAACTATAAGTGCTGGTGCAGTAATAGCAGAAATTCCAGAGACAGCACCAACAAGTGGAGCGAAGAATGCTGATACCATGAACAGGATAGCAACTGTAAGTGTAGTAAGACCAGTACGTCCACCAGTTGCAACTCCAGCAGAAGATTCAATGTAAGCACTTGTTGGCGTTGTACCAAACATCGAACCAACACTTGTTGCAACCGCATCAGCCATTAAGGCTTGTTTCGCATTTGGTAATGACTCACCTTTCATTAGGCCAGCTTTTTTTGCAACCCCGATCATTGTTCCGGTTGTATCAAAAATCGTTATAAGTAAGAAGGACAGGACGACAGCATAGAGCCCGTAACTCATCACATCACCAAAAGCGTGAATAGGATTAGTGAAGACGAATTCTGGCATTGGCGGAAGTTTAACGATACCTTCTGTAAATTTCAGTTCACCAGTGATAAAAGCAATGATACCAGTTGCAATCATCCCAATAAATAAAGCGCCTTTTACGTTTAAAGCAAGCAAGATTAAAGTGATTAAAAGACCAACAATAGCTAAAATAGCTTCTTTGGAATGTAAGTCACCTAAACCTACTAAGTTAGAATCGTTAGAAACAATAATGCCTGTCATACGGAAGCCAAGGAAAGCGATAAATAAACCAATACCAGCAGTAATCCCAGCTTTTAAATTATGTGGAATAGCTTCAATGATTTTTTCACGAAGCGGTGTTAAAGATAATAATAAGAAAATAATACCTGCTACAAAGACCGCAGCGAATGCGACCGAATAATCTAGTTTTTGAGTTGTAACTACTGTGACGAAGTAAGCGTTCATACCAAGTCCTGGCGCAATCGCGATTGGATAGTTAGCGAAAATTGCCATCCATAATGTACCGATTACTGCTGAAATGATTGTTGCCATGAATACGGTATTGAATGGAACACCTGCTGCGGAAAGAATGGCTGGGTTAACTACTACGATATAAACCATCGTTAGGAATGTAGTAAAACCAGAGATAACTTCCGTTTTAACATCTGTACCGTTTGCTTTTAATTGAAACATGCGTGTGTTTCACTCCTTTTTTAAAATCATGCTTAATGGTAAATAACGAACATTAAAAACCACAAATACAATATTATTCGTTTTTTACTAAAAAAGCAACCCTTTTTCGAAGATTTCTTAAATAGTTTATCTATGTTACAATGAAAATATCACTTATACTAGGAGGATGCATGTGAAGGCAGTTGTTTTTGATTTTGATGGAACTATGCTTGATACGGAAAATTTATGGTATACAGAGACAATGAACTATTTGAAAGAGACGTACGATATTGATTTACCAGATGAAATTTATCAGCAAATTATCGGTACAAGTGAAGAACCAATTATTCGCTATATGATGGAAGCAACGAACGGGGCTTTTGATAAAGAAGCTTTTTTAACTACTGTGGCGGAAGCTTGTCATCTTGGTCAACAATCACTTGGCTTTCGTGATGGTTTTAAAGAATTTTTTGAACAAGTAAAAGCGAATGATTTTAAAATAGGCCTTGCAACGAGTTCGGGATTTGACTGGATTGGGCCTACGCTGGATCGTCTGGGCATTTTAGCTGATTTTGAGACGATACAAACGGCAGACCATGTGGATGAAATTAAGCCACATCCGGCACTTTACTTACAAGCAGTAGAAGCGCTTGGGGTTAAACCAGAAGAAGCAATTGCTATAGAAGATTCCAAAAATGGTGCGCTATCAGCAATGCAGGCTGGGTTAAAGGTGTATATCGTACCGAATGAAGCTACAAAAAACATCACTTTTCCAAAAGAGGCGACGGTTGTTTCTTCTTTTGCAGAAATCAATTTAAAATAGAAAAAAGAGCAAACTTGCCTATGAAGCGAGTTTGCTCTTTTTGTTAAAAGGTTAATTTGGCTAGACGGTTAAATGCTTCTTCTAGCACGCTAATGTCTTGGGTTGCAGCTAGGCGAACATAATTATCACCAGATTCACCAAAAGCTAGCCCAGGAATGACGAGGACTTGTGTTTCTTTTAAGACATATTCTGTAAATGAAACGGAATCCATATTTGTTTTAGAAATATTAATAAAGGCGTAAATCGAACCTTTAAGTGGATGTAAAGAAAGATATGGGATTTCTTCCACCCGTTTTGCGATGTATTCTAGGCGTTTTTGGAAAGTTTCTGTTACTAAAGGAATTAGTGTCTCAGAATGATTTAATGCGTAAATAGCAGCTCTTTGGGACGGTGTAGGAGCTGAATAAGTAATTCCTTCATTAATAATCTTTGCAGCTTCGTTTAAATAAGTAGGAGCAATCATATATCCTAAGCGCCAACCGGTCATTGCGAAGTTTTTAGACATACTACCAAATGTAATCGTGTGATCTGGCGCGAATTTGGCCATTGGTACGAAGTCTTCATAAAAACTAAAACCATCATATACTTCATCCGACAAAATAAAAAAGTCATATTTTTTCGCTAGATTAGCAATTTTTTCAAAGGTTTCCGGTGAAAAAACAGCACCGGTGGGATTATTAGGTGAATTTAAAATTAAAGCTTTCGTTTTATCAGTAATGGCAGCTTCTAAAATATCGACATTAATCGCAAAATCGTCTTTCTCATAGGTTGGAATAATGATAGGAGTACCACCGGAATTTAACACTTGATCTTTATACGGGGAGAAGTAGGGTTCGTGAATAATGACTTCATCGCCGTCGTCGAGAATGGTTTGCAAGGTTAGGTACATACCATGAAGCGCGCCAACTGTAGCGCGGATTTGGCTGCGTTCAAAAGACAAATCATAATTACGGCTAAAATAACCACGAATAGCATCGATGAGTTCTACATCTCCACCAGATTCTGTGTATTTTGTATGGCCTGCCCGTACGTCTTCAAAAGCGGCATTAATAATCGATTCATCCGTAATTAAATCAGGATCACCAATGGATAAATCGAGAATATCAGGCATTGTTTTGGCAAGTGTGCCAATATCAGCAAGAATGTTCACAGGCATTTGTTGATGTTTTTTAGCAATTTTTGAGTTATTCATCATGTATAATTAGCTCCTTTTTTCTATAAGTGCAGATAAACGCCTCACCTAAAATAGGCGAGACGTAATCTTTGGTTATGCTAAAACTTTTCCTAAAAAGTCTTTTGTACGATCGTTTTGCGGGTTCCCGAATACTTCTTCGGGCGTGCCTTGTTCTTGAATCACGCCAGCATCCATGAAGACAACGCGGTCGGCAACTTCTCTTGCGAATCCCATTTCGTGCGTTACGACAACCATCGTCATACCTTCTTTAGCAAGCGACTTCATAACGCTTAATACTTCACCGACCATTTCGGGGTCAAGTGCGGAAGTTGGTTCATCGAATAGCATTACGTCAGGATTCATTGCGAGTGCTCGGGCAATGGCTACCCGTTGTTGTTGTCCACCAGAAAGTTGGGAAGGGTAGCTAGTTGCTTTATCAGCTAGACCGACTTTTTCCAGTAGAGAAAGCGCGTGTTTTTTCGCAGCTGCACTATCTTCATTCTTTACTTTCATAGGCGCTAACATTAGGTTTTCAAGAACATTTTTATGTGGGAATAAGTTGAAGTTTTGGAAAACCATGCCCATTTTTTGACGAAGTTCGTTGACATTGGTTTGTTTTGCCATTAGGTCTTTGTTTTCGAAAAGAATCGTGCCGGTTGTTGGTTGTTCTAATAAGTTCAGGCAACGTAAGAAAGTACTTTTTCCGCTTCCGGAAGGGCCGATAACTACGACCACTTCTCCAGATGCGATTTCAAGATCAATACCTTTTAAGACTTCTAATTTGCCAAAATGTTTGTGTAAATTTTTAATATCAATCACTTGTTCTCATTCTCCTTTCAGCAACACCTAGTAGTCTTGATAAGCTAAATGTTAGTACAAAGTAAATTAACGATGTAATGATTAGCGGAATAAATGGCTTGAAGCTTGCGCCTTGGACTACGCCGGTCATAAACATTAGTTCTGTTACACCAATAACGGATACGATGGAAGATTCTTTAATAACAGTGACGAATTCATTCCCAAGAGCAGGAAGAATATTTTTCACGGCTTGCGGTAAGATGATGTAACGCATGCTAGCGCCTTGTGTCATACCAAGGGAACGAGCTGCTTCCATTTGACCTTTGTTGACAGCAGAAATACCTGCGCGGATAATTTCAGCAACATAAGCGGCACTGTTTAGCGATAGGGCGATACAACCAGAAACAAAGGCGGATACGTCCATACCGATAATTTGAGTTCCGAAAAAGACGATGAAAATTTGAATTAGAAGTGGCGTACCACGGACAAATTCAATATAACATGCTGCTGGCCAGCGTAACCATCTTGTTTTCGCCAGTTTCATGAGCGCTAGTAATGAGCCGAGAATGGCACCACATAATACACCGATAGCGGCAAGGGCAATAGTGATTAATGTACCAGTGATAAAGTAATTACCATATTTCTCGTAAAAGCTACCATCTTGGAACATTAATTTATTGGCTTCTTTTTGATATTTTTTCAGTAAGCCGGTATCTTGTATATCTTTAATAGAAGCGTTGACTTTTTCTTGTAAAGCTGTAGAACCTTTTGGCATTGCGATGGCGGTTTCTTTGCTACCATTAGCAAATTTGATATCCGCCATAGCGAGTGTCTTATCTTGACTAATATAAGCTTCAGCAACTGGACCTTCTAAAACAACCGCATCGACTTTGTTGCTTTTAAGGTTAAGAATAAGGTCCGGTACTTTTTGAAGGGAAACTACTTCTGAACCAACTAGCTCATTTTGAGCTAATTCTTCTTGTGTCGTTTGTTTTTGGGCACCAACTTTCACGCCACTAAAATCATTCACACTTGTAAATTTATCTTTATCTGTCTTTCTAATCACAACACGTTGCTGAACGAACATGTATGGATCAGAGAAATCCACTTCTTTTTGACGTTCGGGTGTAGGTGACATCCCGGAAATAATCATATCAATCTTGCCAGTTTTTAGTGAGCCAAGCAAGCTGTCGAAATTCATTTCTTTAATTTCTAATTTAACATCTAAATCTTTGGCAATTTTTTCCGCAATACTTACATCAAAACCAACGACTTTATCTTTACCGTCGATTGTTTGATGAAATTCATACGGTGGATAGTCAGCGGAAAGGCCGACCGTTAAAACACCTTTTTCTTGAATTTTAGCTAAAGTTTGATCTTCTGTATCAGCGGCGAACACAGTTGTGAAGCCAGAAAATACAACTATAAAAACAAGTAAAATTGCTGCAATCTTTTGTAATAAATGCTTCTGCATAAGTACAACTCCCTTTAGTATATGAGTAATTTATAATCAATGAATCGTTATTATCGATGTTTATTATAATACATCAAAATGAGTAAATATGCAATATGTTTTTAAAATAATCTCGTTTTATATTATATTTATTAGTTTTATTCAAAAAAATGTATAAAAAGAGCCTCGCGTTAGCAAGGCTCTAAATAATATTAAAGAATAAATCTTAGTACATAGAAGATAAGTGCTGCAATTGTTGCTGAAATAGGAAGTGTGATAACCCAAGTAATAATCATACGTTGGGCAGTATCCCATTTGACACCTTTGACACGGTGAGCTGTTCCGACACCAAGGATAGAAGAGCTGATTACGTGTGTTGTACTAACTGGTAAATGAATGAAAGTAGCACCGAAAATAATGATAACGGAACTTAAATCAGCCGCTACACCATTAACTGGTTTGATTTTCATGATTTTACCGCCAACAGTTTTGATGATTTTCCAACCACCAATACTCGTACCAATCGCCATGGCAATCGCACAGGATACTTGAACCCATAATTGCACATCATCGGTTGTTTGGAAACCACTAGCAATTAATGCCATTGTGATAATCCCCATTGATTTCTGTGCATCATTAGTTCCGTGTGTGTAAGATTGTAGCGCAGCAGTTCCGACTTGAATCATCCGGAAGCGCCGATTGGTCGTGGCTAAGTTTAAGTTCTTCAGGAAAACCTTGAAGAGTGAATATATCGTGTAACCGACTACGAAAGCAAGTACAGGAGATACTAATAAACCAACAATGATTTTAGTAAATCCGCTGTATTCAATTGCTGCAAATCCGGCTGATGCAATGGCTGCACCGGCGATGGATCCAATCAAGGCATGGGAGGAACTACTAGGAATTCCGAAATACCAAGTGATTAAGTTCCAAGCAATAGCTGAAAGTAATGCTGCTAAAATAACAAGTTCGCCGTGATCTAAGTCGAATGGGTTAACAATGTCTTTTGTAATTGTTTTAGCAACCCCTGTGAATGAAATAGCACCCACAAAGTTCATTACGGCAGCAAGAATAATCGCATGTCGTGGTTTTAAGGCTTTTGTAGAGACACTAGTCGCAATTGCGTTAGCTGTATCATGAAACCCATTGATCAGGTCAAATGCTAGCGCGGCAAGTACGATGACGAGGGTGATGAGAAACATTCCTTCCATCTATCTAGGCCCCTTACGCATTTTTCATGACAATTGATTCAAGCGTATTCGCAACGCTTTGACAACTATCAGCAATGTCTTCTAATTTTTCATAAACTTCTCTTAGACGAATTAGTTTAATTGGATCTTTTTCGTTTTGGAAAAGTTGGATTAGTGATTCGCGGTAAACATCATCACATTGAGATTCGTAATCTTTAATTTGAATCGCAAGTTTACGAACGTCTTTTAGTTTTTTATCAAAAACAAGGTCAACTGCTTTTTCAATTTCAACAGTGCTTGCTTGAATAGCTTGGATAAATTTAGTCATGTATTCATCATAATGAGTGATTTGGCAGATTTCTAGTGAGAAAGCTGTTTCATCAAGTGCATCCATTACGTCGTCTAAGCGGTTAGTAAGTTCTAACATGTCCTCACGTTCGATTGGTGTAATGAAAGCGTCGTTTAATTCCATAATCATTTTGTGAACCATGGAGTCTCCAGCTGTTTCATATTCTTTGATTTTATTCGAGAAAGTATGTAAATCCTCCACCGAATTAATGTTGTAAGTTGCAAAGAAATTTGCACCTTCATGTAAATTTACTGCAATGTCATGCAACAACGAAGCAAAACGGTCTTTTTTATTTTTAAAAGCCATTTTCTTAATTCCCCCGATCATTTTTGGTCATTAATAATCAGCTCGCTTTTACTTTGAAAAGGGAGCTTTTTTCTTAACGATAAGTTAACGAAAACAAATAAAAAACTTGATAGATCTTTACCACAAATTAATACTAACATAGGATGGGAATAAATAGGAAACTTTTTTTTGACGGCTCTGCAAATAAACGTTCTGACAGCGTTTCCAATGGCTGTTTTTAGGTATTTCATTAAATGAATAAAAAAAGTAGAATTTTTGTGGCTTTTTATTAGGAGAGTAAGGCGCATTTCGGTATACTGGTTTTAAAATATAAATTTGCGAAAATAGTGTATAATTCATTTAAGAGAAAAAGTTCACAAAACAGTTTTCGTGAGGAGGGTTTCGTTTTGACAAAAACATTACAAGACAGAATGATACTACCGGGGAATGAGACAATTCCTTATATTGGACTTGGTGTATTTCAAGTAACAGAACAAGAATTTATCGCTGGTGCTGTGGAAAAGGCAATTGAAGTAGGTTATCGTTTGTTTGATACAGCGGCAGTTTATAATAATGAAGCGATTGTTGGGCAAGCAATTGCTAGTAGCGCAGTCTCACGAGAAGAATTATTTATTAGTTCGAAAGTGTGGAACGGAGACCTTGGCTTTGATGAAACGTTATTTGCTTTTGAGCGAACACTTCGGAATTTGAAGTTGGATTATTTGGATTTGTATTTAATTCATTGGCCTGTAGCTGGGAAATACCGTGATTCATGGCGAGCGATGGAGCGGCTTCATGACGAAAAATTGATTAAATCTATTGGAGTTGCGAATTTCAAGCAACATCATTTAAGTGACTTATTGGTTGCTGCAAATGAAAAACCAGTTTTAAATCAAGTGGAAACGCATCCACTGTTACCGCAAAATGACCTTCGTAAGTATTTGGCGGAACAGAATATCGCGCACGCTGCCTGGTCACCGCTGGCTAAAGGAATATTAATGCAAAATCCGGTGATTACAGAAATTGCGAAAAAACATCAAGCATCTGTAGATCAAGTGATTTTACAATGGCATTTGAACCGCAATACGATTATTTTTCCGAAGTCAATTACTTCTAGTCGGATTGAGGAGAATTCACGTTTGTCCTATTTCCAACTAGATGCCATTGATATGGAAAAAATTGATCGCTTAGAAACGGGGAAACGTGTTGGACCAGATCCAGATGATTTAGAATACTTTTTAAGTAGTATTGAACGGGAACGCGCTTATTTATCAGGTGAGAATGCGGAATGACAGATATTCAAATGGTATTCCGCGCGAATCGTTCTTTAATAGATGCTCCGCCAATGGAAGCTTACATGAAAAATCAATTTACTTTTTTGGGAATTAGAGCCGGTGAACGAAAAAAATTGGTAGCGGAATATTTGAAAGAAAATGGGGCGCCGCAAGATTTACTTGGATTTACGATAGCCTTATTTGCTGAAGAAGAGCGTGAATTTCAGTATGTGGCGATTGATTTATTAAGCCGTTACGGTAAAAAACAGCCTAGTGAGGCGATAAAAGTATATGAGCAATTAATTGTAACGAAATCTTGGTGGGATACTGTGGATGGCCTAGCGGGAACGGTAGTAAGTAATCATTTTAAACTATATCCTGAGTTGATTCCTACCTATAATGAAGCGTGGATAAATGGAGATAACATTTGGCTCGCTCGAACGGCAATTTTATTTCAATTGAAGTACAAAGAAGAAACCGATGTAGATTTACTTTTTTCCAATTGCGAAAAATGGCTGGATTCCAAAGAATTCTTTATTCAAAAAGCGATTGGATGGGCGCTCAGACAATATGCAAAAGTCGATAGCGGGGCAGTTCGTCAGTTTGTAAATAGTCACTCGCTTGCGCCGTTAAGCCGAAGAGAAGCACTTAAACACATCGGGGAGGCGTGATATGTTACATCATGTGGAAATATATGTAGCTGATTTAGAAGAAAGTCGCTTGTTTTGGTCAGGGCTGTTAGAAGAACTTTCTTATGAGTTATACCAGACTTGGAATGAAGGCTTTAGTTATAAATTCGCCGATACGTATTTAGTATTTGTGCAAACAGAGGAACCGTTTGTCGCGGAAGGTTATCATCGCAAACGAGTTGGGCTCAATCATTTGGCATTTCATGGTGGCACAAAAGAACGGGTGGATGATTTTCGAGCCAAATTAAAAGCAAAAGGAACCAAACTTCTATATGAAGAAAGATATCCTTTTGCTGGCGGTGAAAATCATTATGCTGTATTTTTTGAAGATCCAAATGGAATAAAAGTAGAAATTTGTACAGAAGTCACAACGTAATGTTGTGGCTTTTTAAAATACCCAATCATCTCCAGCTGGAGCAGAAAAATTCATTTCTTTACCTTTGAAAGGATGATTTAAATGTAATTTTTCGGCATGTAGCATGATGCGATTAGCACGAGGGGAACCACCATAAAGCGTATCGCCAATAATTGGATGGCCAATTCCGCTTAAATGAACGCGAATTTGGTGCGTCCGACCAGTTTCGATTTGGCATTCTACAAGAGAGGTGTTTTTTTCGTTATCATTTTCTAATACTTTAACATGCGTTACTGCTGGTTGACCGTATGGGCTGATTTGGCGTCTGGAACCGTGGTGACGATCTTCGCCAATTGGTTTGTTGATTGTTTGCATCACGAGTCCCCAAGTACCATCAACTGCAGCGAGATAAGTCCGGTGAATCGCTCTATTTTCCATTTGCCAAGATAAGCCGGCGATAGCTAATTTGTTTTTAGCAAACAGTACTAAACCGGAAGTAGTTTGATCAAGACGGTGAACTGCTAGGGCGTTCGCATCTTGGCCTGTTTTTTCTAAGTAATATTGCACGGCATTCGCGCAAGTATCTGTTTCATAACTATCATTTGGGTGAGTTTTCATATCAACTGGTTTATTCACTACTAGTAAAAAATCATCTTCATAAATAATTTCTAAGTCGTACTCATAGACAGGGATTTTGTCATGTAAGAAAACTGGTAAAGAAAGACTCGCTCCAACGAAAAGTGGCGTATTCCAATCATCCAGTGGCTTATTGTTTAGCAAAACATTTTGAGACATGCGAATTTCATGTCGCGCTTTTTTACCGAGATGAAATTTTTCTTGCAAAATAGTAGTTAGTGAAAGGCCTTCCCAGTCTTCTAAAATAGGTAATGTTACATGTGTCATAGTCAAATCATCCGTTCTAATTTAATTTTTTATTATTGTTTTTCGAAATTGGTTTGGTGACAAACCGGTATGTCTTTTAAATGTAGTAGAAAAATGAGAGGGGTTTGGAAAGCCAGCCATTTTTCCAATAGTTTCAATGGATTGGTTGGTCGAGGTTAGCTGCATTTTTGCGTAACTAATCCGGACGTTCTCAAGGTAAGTAATGGGTGTAATCATCGTGATTCGCTTAAATGTTCGGTGTAAGTGGTACGGACTTCCGTGGCAATCATCCGCAATGATTTGTAAAGTGAGCGGTTTGGCAAAATTTTCTTTAATATACATTTCGATATTTGTTATCCACTCCGTATCAGGTAGCGCAGTACCACCAGATTTACATCGTTTACAAGCCCGGTAGCCATGCGAAAAAGCTTCCTCCGCACTATGGAAAATAACGATGTTTTCTTTTTTTGGTAATCGTGATTTACAAGAAGGATAGCAAAAAATCTTCGTAGATGTAACACCATAGAAAAATGTGCCATCAGCAGTCTTATCATTCGTTGAAATTGCTTGCCATCTTTTTTTGGTTAAGTAATAATCCGACAATGTTATCACCTCAACTTCTTATTAATCATAAACGTTATGAAGGTAAATTGCGAGGAAAACTTTTCTAATCTTGCTCTTATAGTGAAACTGGTTAGAAATGTTATTCAATTTAGCGTATAATTAACATTAGAAAGAGGTGAAGGAAATGACAGATTTATATTATGATACGCTTCATTTTTCAGACACAGAGCTTTATTTCGCAGCGACGAAAACTGGGCTATTTTACGTTGGAACAAAGGCAGAAAAGATTCAATCAGCCAAGCGAAGCCCAGAAAAAATGAACATGTATAAAGAAGAATTGGTCGCTTATTTGAACGGAGAACTTACGTATTTTACTGTACCAATGGATTTGTCCGCTACTCCTCTCCAACTTGAAGTATTTCACGCATTGGAAGCTATTCCTTATGGAGAAACTAGAACGTATACAGAAATTGCAGCACAGATAAATCGCCCCAAAGCCGTGCGCGCAGTTGGAACGGCAATCGGAAGAAACCCACTACTTTTCATTATTCCATGCCACAGAGTAATTGGTAAAAATGGCAAATTAACAGGTTATAGCGGGGGGATAGGGATGAAAGAATCACTCTTAAAACTTGAAAAAGCAAAAATAAATCAATTTTCTTTTTAAAAAGAGAATTGATTTATTTTTTTATCTACTGTACTATAGTAACTAGTACAATTAGTTCTCTATAGTAGAATTCATGAAAGCAGGGGGAGAGATGTTTACGATTAACACAAAAAGTCAACTACCGATTTATGAACAGATCGTCCAAAAAATTAAAGAACAAGTTGTCAAAGGGATACTTCAAGAAGGAGAAAAGATATTATCTATACGTGAATTTGCAAGTAGAATCGGAGTGAACCCAAACACTGTGAGTAAAGCGTACCAAGAATTAGAACGACAAGAAGTAATTGTCACGGTAAAAGGAAAAGGGACCTTCATAGCGAACCAACAAGATAAAGTAAGTTCACCAAAAAAACTAGCAGAAACAAAAATTAAATTAAAAGAAACGATTCTCGATTTAGTTTACCTTGGAATTAACGTTGAAGAAATACATAGATTATCAGACGAATATAGTCAAGACATCATTGGAGGTGACATGGTTGAAGGTTGATTCACTTAGCAAAAAAATTGACGGGGAACTCTTATTGGATAAAATAACATTTGAAGTAAAGCCAGGAGAAATTATTGGTATAGTCGGACGAAATGGCGTAGGTAAAACAACTCTTTTTCGAACTATTATGGGTTTTTATATTCCTGATGAGGGAGATGTGTACTTAGATGAGGCATTAAGCAAAAACCCTCAATTAAAGCAAAAATTATTCATGCTTCAAGATAGTTTAAATTGTTGGGATGGTTATAAGATTCCGACGATAAAAAAATTCTATCAAAAAACTTATCCATTATTCGACGGAGCTAAATTTGATAACTTACTCAATCAAGTTAACCTAGCTACAGATGTAAAATTTCAAAATTATTCAAAAGGAATGAAAGGTCTTTTTGGGCTCGTTCTTGCCCTATCTATCGGAGCTGAATTTATTTTGCTCGATGAACCAATGGAAGGTCTCGATATAATTGCTCAAAAGAAAATTATGGGCATATTATTAGAAGAAGTGGAGAAGCGGAAATTAGGCATTATTATTTCTTCCCATCGTTTAGCTGATTTAGATCCGATTGCTGACTATATTCATATTTTACAAGATAATCATATTGAAGAGTCTTACCATCTTGAATCACTTCGGGAACAAGCTGTTAAAATTCAGATCGCTTTTGAAAATAAAAAAATTCCACCTTTTTTACTGGAAAATGGCAAAGTAATTAATAAGTATGGCCGTGTTTACACCATTTTATTCCGAGATATGAACACAGAATTATACGCAGCAATAAAAAAAGAAAAACCAATTTTCATGGATGAACTCGCAGTCACATTAGAAGACTTGTTTATTTATCATCTAGAAGAACTAGGAGGCGAGAAATCATGAGTGCAGGGCTTCTTTGGAAAGAATGGCGTCAGAATGCGTGGGTATTTATATTTATTTTAATCGCTTTTATAGGTTCTGAAGCTACGACTGCAACGAACGCGGTTAGTATGTTTAATGACAACTATAACTATTATCAGTCTGAAGAATTTCAAAAAAATAATACAGCAGATCAACAAATGACGGGTAATGAAATAAAAAATGATTTAAGTTTAACTCCTTATGATTTTGAAGGGAATTTAGGGCTTTTCTTCTATGTGTTTCTGTTTTTAGGGTTAAAGTTAACTGTTTTTGAGAAAAATAAGCAAATGGATTATTTTACTTTTGGATTGCCATACTCCAAGAAGCAAATTTTTTGGCATAAGATGCTTATTCCATTACTTTTAATTTTCGTACTAGTACCAATCATCATTTTCTGTAGGTTTTGGTATATTTACCAGCAAATACCGGGGTTGTATTTACCCAGTGTGAGCGATTCTTTGATGTATATTAGTTCCTTTTTGTTATTGTATTTATTTTCTTACACGTTAGCAGTGGCAGTCGGGAATTTGGTTGGAGAGATAATTACAGCCGGAATTATAGCGATTGGATCTATTGTTAGCTTTTTATACATGTTTCCAGGCGCATTGACTAATTTAATCATTGGTTTTAAAGCTTTCTTTACTGGAAAAACAATAGTGGATATTGATGGTGGAGCAGTTATGCTGTATAACGCAATACCTACGCCAATTTTACAAGGAACTACAGCGTTAAGTGAATTTGTCATATTAATTATCTTATCAATAGGAATGTTAACCATTAGCTGGTATGCGATGAAAACAGCTTCTTTGGAAAACGATGGTAGATTTTTAATGAATAATAAATTCCGGGTCCCTATACTTATCATTGGTTCTCTTTATGTGACTATTTGTTTAAGTGGCCATTATGCAAGTTTTAATTACGATCAATTAATTCCGACGGGACAAGTTATAAGTTTAATAATTAAAATTATACTGATTTTAGTTGCATCTGTTATTGCTTTTTGGATGCTCATGTACAAATGGAAGACGTTACGGAAACATTAAAAAAGACCGAGAATTGAGGAATCAATTCTCGGTCTTTTTTAAATATGATCTCGAGCAAATTTTTTCTTTCTTGTAAATACAATCATTAAGAGAGCGAGGCCGAAAAGCGCAATACCAGCATTTAGTAAGAAGATAGCGGCAATATCAATTCGGGAAATCGCAGCAGCAATCAAGGGAATAATGAAAACAGCTATCCCTTCTGCAATAGTATAAAGGCTAGTGACAAAACCCTTTCCTCGAGCAGAAACCTCCGCAAGTAGTGTTAAACCTAATTGGATAATTCCTCCAGCAGAGAAATAGCCCAATAAGAAAGCCCCAACAATACATACGATTTCGCTTGGGAAAGCAAACAGTGTAAAGGAGATGAGCATCGTCATGGTTACATAAGTAATTAAGATATGGAGCGTTCGCACGCCGCGATTTCCTAAAATAAACGTCACACACACACAAATAATCGCTCCGACACTAGCATAACTTACAAGTAGTCTAGAAGCATCGTCTGTCATATGAATAACTTCTGAACCATACTTAGCGATCCATTGGCTCATAATATAAAGAAGCGTTTGGGCCACAAAACCAAATAAAATCAAACAAATTTCATCTATACTAAAATGAAACTTTTGCTTTTTCTCTTCGGCAAGTTCTGCTGCATCTAGTGGTTTTCCAACAGTCATCGGCGGGAAAGTTCGCGTTAATGTATAGAGTAAGTTAATTAGTAAAATAACGATCAATACAATAAAGCTCCAGCCATACCATAAGTTATTTGCTAAAATAAATGCAATCATGAATGGTAAAAGGAATTGACCAGATTGTACGAAAGCTTTAACAATGATATTAGCAGAAGCAGCTTTTTTTGGATAAGCTTCCATAAGGGCGGGGTAGGTTCCTGTATCTAAGAAGGAATTTGCTATCCCAGCAGAAATACCAAACATGTATGCGATAATCGTATTGGGGCTGAGTAATATACCGCCTAAAAAGATAATATAGAAAAACACGCCGAGAATAACAGACAACTTTCTACCGAATTTATCGGATAGTCTTCCCGAAATAAATACAGCTAATAATTTACCAATCCCAAAGGAAGATACAACGCCGGCAGCACCAGCCAAATCTGTATGCCATTTTTGAGATAAAAAATCAATATTTTGTGCAATGATGATTAACGCCATACCATGAACAAAGTAGTTCATATAAAGACCAAGTGATGTAGATAAATATTTGTTTTTCATAGTCTGCTCTCCTTTATGTAATGACTTATGAGGACTTTTTATTAAAAATACCCTCTTTTTCAGTGAGTTCATATAGATAAAATACATAAGTTTGTGCTTTACTTCACAAATGATATGTAAGTTCAACTGAGCATCATAAATGCTCAGTTGAATAATAAATTATTTAGTAGCAATTTTAGATTCGTTTTTGTAACGCATATTGACAAAGATTGCTAGTAGGATACCAATAACAGTTATCGCTACATTGAATAATAACACATATTTCGGACCTTCGATACCACCAGCTTTAGTAATATAACTTGCAACGTTTAAAACAATATAGTTTGCTAGACTGGAAGAAATCATGACAATTGAAGTGATTTTCCCTTTGTTTGTTGGGAAAAACTCATTGGCAGTTGATACAGCTAGTTGTAGAACTCCCCCAGCAGCAGCGTATCCGATGACAAATCCACCAATTAAGCAAATGGTTGGTGTTTGTACGATATAAATAATTAGCAACATTAAAGTGGCAATTGCTGGATATAGGATTAGAATTCGGACTGGTAAAATAAATTTTTTCACGAGAACAGCGGTAATTAGAATTGCGCACATTGTTCCTAGTGAGTAGAATGATTGAATTTTACTTGGATCAGCCATACCGTATAATTTTCCAAGTTCTTGGTTGCAGTTTAGCCATAGTTGGAAAGTGGATGTACACGTAAAACCAATACCGATTATAGCCCAACTAGTTGCATTGAATTTCATTTTTTCTGGTTTTGCTTTTTCGCCGCCAACATTATTGTTCATTGGAGGGAATGGCATAAATGCGATGATTAAGCCATCAATAACGATTAAGACCATTGTAATAACGAATAGTGTGCGGAATGACATATTTGCCGCCGCAACCATACCGATTGCGAAAGGTAATACAAATTGTCCGATAGAGATAGAGAATTTAGTAAACATATTGGCAATGGCGCCATTTTTTGTGAAAATTTCTAGAACTGATGGTGTTACGGCTGTGTCTAAGAATGAGTTCGCCGCTCCTCCTACAAAAGCGAAAGCGTAAGCGATATACATATTCGGTGCAAAAGCAAGACCGATGAAATAAACTGCGTATAACGCAACACCGATTAATGCGGACGGTTTACGCCCAAATTTATCTGAGAAGGGTCCAGAAATTGGTAATGTCAGCAAGCGACCTAAACCAAGTGCTGCGATAACTGCGATAACCATGCTTACGTCAAATGTGCCATCAGAAAGCTTATCTGCTCCCCATACTCCGGCGAAATCTTGTTTGTATTGGCCAAGAATGGATACCCCAATACCGTGAATAAAATAAGTAAAATAAAGTGCTATTGCTGTTGGATAAAATCTTTTTGCGTTCATTTTTTTCTCCTCTCGAAATCCTGATGAATTTATTAGTTGAAATATAGATTCTTTACTTCTGAAACTGGCATATCTTTACCAGTAAACAATTTGTATGCTTCAGCGCCTTGCCACAAAAGCATTCCTAACCCGCCTACAGTCTTACAACCAGCAGCTTCAGCATCTAGTAGAAGTTGCGTTTTTTTAGGGTTATAAATAATATCTGCAACGATAAGTTCTTTTCTAAAAACGGATGTATCGCTAATAGGTGTTTCGTGTTCATTCGGATGCATGCCAACGAGTGTCGCATTAACAAGGATATCGCTAGTGGCAATTTCCGCATTTAGTTTTTCTGTATCGTTCAAATCATAAATATGTACGATGCAATTTGGCACTTCTTGTTTAATGGAAGCAGCAGTTTGTTTTGCTTTGTCATAAAAAGCGTCTTTAATATTAAAAATGGTGATTTCCTTGGCCCCATCAAGTGCACACTGGACTTGGATTGCTGTAGCTGCACCACCAGCACCAATTATAGTCATTTTTTTGCCGGTGACATCTACACTAGCATCTCGTAAATTTGCAATAAAACCAAGGCCATCTGTTATATGCCCAGTTAGCTTCCCGTCTTCATTTACGATAGTGTTAACAGCGCCAATCATCCGAGCAGCAGGGGAAAGGTCATCCATGTGTTTTAAAACTTCACTTTTACAAGGCATGGTCACGTTTGCGCCACGCAGATTAAATGTCTTGATTGCTTTTATAGTATCAGCAACTTTTTCAATAGGTGTGTCAAAAGCTAGGTAAGCATAATCCAACCCCGCTTTTTGAAAACTGTAATTATACATGATTGGAGATTTTGAATGGTCTACGGGTGTCCCAATTAAGCCAAGAAGCCTAGTCGTTCCTGAAATTCTATTTTCCATTTTGTTTTCCTCCGAATGAATCCTACTCGCTGCACATTACAGCGAGTAGAATGATAAATTATAATTGTAATACAGCGTCTAGTGCTTCTTTTGTTGCATCCAATGCCCGGCGCGCACGAATAGCATCACCGATGACATAGGTTTCGGGTACCATTTTTTTTATAGCTTCTTCCAGTGGGTTATAGGCTCTTGATCCCATTGCTAGAACAACAGAGTCAAATCCGTCGATTCGGTGTTCTTTGTTATCCGCTAGGGAATAGGTTACCCCGTCTTCAAAGAAACTCGTTACTTTTGCATTCGTAACACTTTTGATTTTATATTCATCGAAATCACGCATCAGGAATTTACGATGTTCAGAAATAACGTCTGCTCCGACTTCATCGCGAAGTTCTACAACGGTGACGTCATGACCAGCTTCACCTAAAAATGCAGCTGTTTCACTACCAACCATACCTCCGCCAACTACGAGCACTTTTTGACCACATTTCTCTTTCCCATCAAGTAAGTCAACTGCGTGGATAAGTCCAGCATCCTCAATACCTGGTATCGGCAAAACAAGTGGAGTGGCGCCAGTTGCAATAATGACGGCATCTGGGGCAACTTCTTGAATAAGTTCTGGTGTTACAGGTGTGTTTGTTTTAATTTCGACATCGAACTGTTCACACTTTTTGATGTAACTTCGAACCATGTTTGTTAAGTCGCCTTTACCAGGAGGATAGGCAGCTAAGCGCATTTGACCGCCAATCATATCTGATGCTTCATAAACTGTCACATCATGACCACGGGATCCAGCCATCCATCCAGCATAAAGCCCGCCGACACCACCGCCAATGACAACTACTTTTTTACTTGGAGTTTTAGGTGAATAAGCTTCGGATTCACGTCCAAGTAACGGATTTACTAAACAAGTAATGGGTTTTCCGGCATACATATTAGCAACGCAACCTTGAAGACAAGCGATGCAAGGAAGTAATTCGTCTAGTTTTCCAGCAGCAGCTTTGTTTGGTGTTTCTGGATCTGCTAAAGACTGACGCCCGAAAGCAACCAAGTCAGCGCGGCCTTCACGAACCATTAATTCCGCGTAATGCGGCTCTGTGAAACGACCCACAGTAATTACAGGAATAGAAACAGCGCGTTTGATTTGTGTTACAAGATCAGAGCTAAATCCTGCATGCAATACGGTTGGCGCCCACATGTATTCATCACGAATATGGACGCTACGAGAAACATGCAAACCATCCAAACCACAATCTTCTAAATAAGCTGCAACTGTTGCGCTATCTTGAACACTTAGTCCGCCTTCCACACCATCCGTGCTATTAATTCGGCAAAGAATTGCGATGGAATGACCGACACGTTTACGAATACTTTCAATAATAAGCCGAGGTAATCGCATTCGGTTTTCAAAACAGCCACCAAACTCGTCCACACGTTTGTTCGTCCGTGCAGATAAGAAACTACTTACTAGATAACCATGTGCGCAGTGAACTTCAACCGCATCGGCGCCCGCTTTTTTTGCTCGTAAAGCAGCTTCTCCGTAAAGTTCAATCAACTCATAAAGTTCTTCACGCGAAATGGCTTCCGGAGTATTACGCCCTGCAGCAGAGGCGATTGCTGAGGCTGCTCTTAAAGGATAACCAGATACTTTGGAATTTCCTTCTGGTCCAGCGTGCTGTAACTGAACAGAAATTTTTGCTCCAGCATCGTGACATACATCAATCACTCGTTTAAAACTAGCAATTTGATGATCACTATATAGGCATGCTTTATTTGCGCCACCTTTTGCGCGTACATCTACAACCGTTGCTTCAAAAGTAATAAGCCCAAAACCCCCAAGTGCTCGTTCTTTGTAATAAGCAAGGGAAGTATCTGATAAAGTTCCATCTGTATTTGCATAGTTGTTACACATTGGCGATACGACAAATCTGTTAGGCACCTTCATCGGCCCGATATCAATAGGTGAAAACATCGAATTAAATTTCAAAAATAACACATTCCTTTCACAGGGAGTCTTCCTACTACGTTATTATTTTCACATAAGCGAGTAGGTGTTTAGCGTGGAGAAATTTCTGGCCATGCTTCGTCTAATACTTTTTTCGTGGCATTGTATACTTTAAGGGCGGCATACTCTAAACCAGTTGCTACCATAGAGTCTGAAATAACTTCGACTCCCATCACACGTGGATTTACACCATGTTCTTTTAAAATTTTTGCAAAACCGACCGTATCTCCGTAGCCTTCTCCAGGAGCTAGACGATCATGAAGTGATTCCTCACGAAGTTCTTTGTAAGGCGTTTCGTGGACATCGCATAGTTGGATGGAAACAATCCGATCAGCGGGAACGTTTTTGATAGATTCTGCTGTTTGGTTTGCTCTAGCCCAGTGCCACGTGTCACAAATAAGTTGCGCATTATCTCGGCCGCATGCTTCTGCTACTCGCCAAGCTGCTTGTAAGTCTGCTACACCGCTATATGGCATAAATTCTAAACCAATAATTAATTCTTCTGCGCGGTCACATAATTCACCAAGCGCGACGATGATTTGTTCCTCAGGGATTTTTTCAAGCAAACCACAATTAATATGTTTGACGCCAAATAATCGCGCCATGTGGAAAGTTGTTTGCTCTTTCTTTTGTTGTTCTGCTGTACGATCTTCGGCAGTTCCCCACTGAGTTATGTACTCCACTTCTGTTACTTTCATGTTATGCTCGTCTAAAATCCGCAACATGTCTTCATCCGTTAATCCGGCAGCTAGTGCATCTACATAGTTTTCTGCACGCAAGCCAATTCCGTCAAAACCGTTTTCCGCAGCGACTTTTACTCGTTTAGGAAAAGATACCTCTGTTCCAAGCGTATAAGAGCTAATCGTGATGGGGCATTTTTTTAGGTTGCCATTTGCATTTGTCATAAAAATTATCTCCTCTCCATAATAAAAATTACAAGAAACTTTGATAATATTTTCACAAACACCAGTAAAAAAATTAATTCCGCTTAATTAAAAACCTCTGATGTGATAACGCCTTCAATAGTTGAAAATGGAACTGGACAGTTAACCTATTCTACCGTATATTGGTTTTTAAGGAATAGTTTATTTCACTGGCGTAACTACAGTCTAATTGTATTATGACTATTCCATAAAAACAAATTGGTATTGTTCTATTAATTGATAGATAAATTGCATAGATAACTTTTTAGTTAGGAGAGAAGCATGAATTTACACCATTTACGATACTTCGTCACACTGGCGCACATGGAGCATTACACAAAAGCAGCTGAAAAATTGCTGATTACACAGCCTAGTTTAAGTCACGCAATTTCCTCCTTAGAGCAAGAATTAGGTATCCCTTTATTTGAAAAAGAAGGGCGGAATATAGGGTTAAGTAAAGCTGGCAAAGTATTTCTTGATTATGTGGAAGAGTCCTTAGATATGATTGATGCGGGTGTCGCGACGACTAAAAAAGCGGCGAATGGGGAAGGGCAGATTGACTTGGCATTCTTGCAAACACTTGGCACGTCTCTAATACCAAAGCTTGTTCAAGAATTTCTCCAAACCGAACCAGAAAAACAAATCGATTTTATTTTCCATACAGGTGTTTCGATTGATATCATTCAAGGCCTAAAAGAAAAGAAATTTGATATTGGTATTTGTTCTAAACTTGAAAATGAAAGAAATATTCACTTTACGCCAATTGCCAAACAAGAATTAGTGCTCATCGTCCCCAAAAGCCATCCTCTTGCTGAGAAAGACTGGATTGATTTAATCGAAACGGTAGATTATCCGCATATCGCATTCTCGAAAAAAAGTGGTTTGCGTCCAATTATCGATGATTTGTTCAGAAAAATTGGTGCCGATTATCAAATTGCATATGAAATTGAAGTGGATCAAGTCATTGCCGGAATGGTCGCGCAAAACTTTGGGATTGCTGTAGTTCCGAACATGCCGATTTTAAATTATGTGGATGTCAAAGTCTTACCAATTAGAAGCCCAAACTGGGAGAGATTCTTTTATCTCGCAGTCGCGAAAAACCAAACGCTAACGCCCGCAGCTGAGAAGTTCAAGCAATTTATGTTAGCGCATCGTATATAAAAAAAGTAGCTATCCTACGAGAGGGATAGCTACTTTTTGATTAGTCATTCGTTTTTTTGATGATTTCGATATATTCAATATGATGAGGTTCGCCTTGTTTTACGCGGAAAATGAATCCATCGTAATCAATTTCGTCCCCAACTTCTACTTCATAATTTTGCGTTAAGAACCAGCCGCCAATTGTGTCGACTTCTTCTTCCTCAATTTCAGTACCTAAAATATTATTTACTTCATCAATAAGAAGTTTCGCATCCACAATAAAGTGACCGTCTTTGATTTTGCGAATTTCTGGAATTTCATCGGCATCAAATTCATCGCGGATATCACCAACGATTTCCTCTACAATATCTTCAACCGTAACAAGTCCAGAAGTACCACCATATTCGTCAAGTAAAATCGCGATATGGGAACGTTCACGCTGCATACGGAAAAGTAATTCTTTAATCGGAATTGTTTCAATCACACGAATAATTGGTTTTACGTAAGGATCAATGCTAAAACTTGGATTAGATCCATGCTCAACATATGCTGACAAAATTTCTTTTAAATTAAGTACGCCGATAACGTGGTCTTTATCGCCATCAATAACCGGATAGCGCGTATAGCGTTCATTTTGCATAATGTCGGATAATTCCCCGATAGTAGAGCCCGTATCAACGGTAACAATCTCTGTTCGCGGAATCATGACTTCTTTCGCCATACGTTCATCAAAATCAAAAATCTTATTCACATAACGGAATTCTGATTGGTTGATTTCACCACTCTTATAACTTTCGCCGACGATTATTTTTAATTCATCCTCGGTATGAGCAATTTCGTGCTCGGAAGCTGGCTCTAAACCAAAAAGACGTGCGATGAAAACGGCAGAACCATTTAAAATCCAAATGAACGGGAACATCACTTTATAAAAAATATGCAGTGGACGAGCTACCGCAAGTGCAACTGCCTCTGTTTTATCAATCGCCAGTGTTTTCGGTACAAGTTCCCCAACAACTACGTGCAAGAATGTGATAAATAGAAAGGCAATCGTGAAGGATAGAATCGTAATAGCTGATTGCGGAAGTTCCATTAAGCTAAATAACGGATGTAACGCCGCTTCTACCGTAGATTCCCCCAACCAACCAAGTCCAAGGGAACTAATCGTTATCCCGAGTTGGCAGGCTGATAAGTAAGCGTTCAAATGATTGTAAATATGTCTAGCGAGGACTGCGCGTTTATCTTTCTCCGCAATTAATTGGTCCAAACGGCTTGGTCGCATTTTAACAATCGCAAATTCTGTTGCCACGAAAAATGCTGATATAGCAATAAGTAAAGCTATAATTAAAAATTTAATGGTTAATATCAATAAATCGCCTTGACAGAAATAGTTTCTGCTAAGGCAAACACCTCCTAGTTTAATATAAATAAGCTTATTATAAAACTATCTATATAGAAGAAAAACCGTCCTGGAAGAGAACTCCTCCAATGTGTTGTTGCCTATTTTTCATTCTAGTTAGATAATTTATGTGAATTAGTTTCTCTGCCCCATCGAATATTCCCTCCCAGCAAATGATACTTTAATCTAAATTATAGTTGACTTTACGATTATTGACAATGAATATTATTCAAAAAATGGTTCAATATGAACTAAAGTGAACGCACCTTCGTATTCGTTACGAATTTTTTGTTCAACGATTTCGGTGATTGCATGACTTTTAACTACATTTAGTTCAGGATCCACAGCGATAGTTGCATCGATCCAAATCTTATTTCCATTCATTCGCGCTTTAATATCAATTACTTTTTTGACATCAGGTACAGAAGCAATTAAATCATGAATAGTTTCGAGCTTAGAAACATCGAAACCATCTGTCAAGGTATGTGCAGCGTCATAGAAAATTTTGATAGCAGTATAAACAATCAAAATACCGACCAAAAAGGCCGTCACGGAATCAAGCCAAGGAACACCAAGAACAGCCCCAATAATCCCGATAAACGCACCTAAACTAACAAATGCGTCGGAACGATTATCATATGCAGCAGCTCGCACAGCTTGGCTATCAAGTTTTTTCGCAAGTCGATGATTATATAAGTAAATAGCATACATAAATACACCAGAAAAAAGCGCGACAACAGCAGTTAACATCGAGGGTGTTGCAAATTCTTTTTCGATAATATGAACAATTGAACTCCAAATAACTTGCACGCCAACGAGAAACATAATGATAGATGCGATTAAAGAGCTAATAGTTTCAGTCCGTCGGTGTCCGTATGAATGATCTGCATCAGGTGGAATACGAGAAATTCTAAGGCCAATTAAAAGCGCAACAGAAGCAACAATATCAGTCGTATTATTCAAACCATCTGCAAGTAAGGCATCAGAGTTTCCTAATTGCCCAGCAACTATTTTTAAAACCGCTAGAAATAAATAGGCAAATATACTCAAAAATGCCGCTTTTTCAGCCTTTTTTAAATCGTTGTATCCATCCATTATGTATGTACTCCTTTCTTTTTAACATAAAAGTCCCGCCTACGAATGGCGGGACAACGAAATCTAAGCCTCTATCAATACATGCTCTAAATTTTTTACTGATAAGGCAATGTTATCACATACTTCTTGATAACTCGCCCATTTTTTTGGTAACGCTATTTCTTGTTCCGGATCATCAATGTCCCAATAAATAATTTTTTCTTGTATGTTAGCTGGAAATTTTGGTGCAGTTTCATGTGCAGAATCATAAATTGTTACAATGAGATCAGCATCTGCCAGTAGTTCTGAGCTAGGGGAATAAGACAAACTTTCAGGTGGCTCGATTGCAAACTCATTCAACGCTTCTGCAATAAACGGTGTTGATTTAGATTTATGCCAAGAACCGCTAATGAATTTGACATTGCTAAGTGAAAGTCTTTTCGCCCAAGCTTCAGCAATGGCACTTCGAATATGCGTTTGTGATAAAAAGTAGATCAGCTTTTGCGTCATATTCCAATTCCTTTCCGGCGTATTAATGTACCCATGTAAAACTTGCTGCCATTACTTGTTGTACACAGTATATAGGTGATAATTATTACCAAAGACACAAGTAATGGTAACAGTAATATCTACCCTTTTTAAATTACTAGAAACATTAAAATGAAGAAATTGTAAAAAAGAGGTTAATAAATATGTAGGAAATATGGATTATTACAAAATTATTACAAAAATCGGTCTAAAGTTGGTGGCGTAAAGTTGCTTTTTAACGTAAAATACGTGTATAACTGTGTGTATAGTTTATTTAATACCGTGTAGAAGATAGGAGAGTTACATGGACAAATTCAAACAGCAACTAATTAAATACTTAAAATTATTCTTTGGTTTTATAGGAAAATGGCTTAGCAAAGGATGGCAGAAATTTAGACGTTTCTGGAAAAACAAACATATCGGAAAGATTTTTTTACTAGCTGGACTTGTATTTTTATTAAGTTTTATCATTTATCTTGTAATAGTAGCAAAATCTGCCGACATAGATGCACTAAAAAAAGGCTTAGAGTCAGCCACGATTATTTATGACAAAGATGGCGACAAGGCAGGGGAGCTTTCTTCCACTGATGCAACATTTGTATCCATCGATAAAATATCTAAAAACTTACAAAATGCAGTAGTTTCCATTGAAGATAGAAAATTTTATGAACATAAAGGTTTTGACTTGAAAGGGATAGCTCGGGCGGGTGTTAATTTAGTCACTAGCGGAGGCATTTCTGGTGGCGGTAGTACGATTACACAGCAAC
Source organism: Listeria monocytogenes ATCC 19117 (assembly GCF_000307025.1). GTDB lineage: Bacteria > Bacillota > Bacilli > Lactobacillales > Listeriaceae > Listeria > Listeria monocytogenes_B. The sequence goes on along the minus strand of NC_018584.1, from coordinate 2,362,957 downwards.
TCGCCAAAAATGCTCTACTGACACAAGAACAAACCTTCACACGAAAAGCCAAAGAAATATTTATGGCTCGTGAAATCGAAAAAACCTACTCAAAAGACGAAATTATGGAAATGTACTTAAACCGTTCTTACTTTGGTAATGGGGAATGGGGAGTAGAAAATGCTTCCTTAAAATATTTTGGTAAATCAGCGGCAGACTTAAACATACCAGAAGCTGCGACAATTGCTGGATTGCTTCAAGCTCCAAGTGCGTATGATCCATACCAGCATATCGACAAAGCGACTAATCGCCGCAACATGGTATTAAATGCAATGGTCGAAACAGGCACAATTTCAAAAGCAGAAGGCGATAAATACAAAGCTACAAAAATAGTTTTAAATGATCAATCAAAAGATCCACTTGCGAATAAATATCCATGGTACGTCGATGCAGTTATTAATGAGGCTGTAAATGAAGCAGATATAACGCAAGATGAAATCATGCAAAAAGGATATAAAATCTATACGGAATTAGATCAAAATTATCAAACTTCCTTAGAAAATGTTTACAACAATGATGGGTTATTCCCTTCTAATGCAAATGATGGCACACTAGTTCAATCAGGAGCTGTTTTAATGGATCCAGCTACTGGAGGCATTAGAGCGCTTGTTGGTGGACGCGGAGAACATGTCTTCCGTGGTTTCAACCGGGCGACACAGATGAAAGCACAACCAGGTTCCACAATGAAGCCACTTGCGGTATACACACCGGCGCTTCAATCTGGTTATGACGTGGATTCAATGCTAAAAGATGAAAAAATAACCTACAAAGGTAACTACACACCAACCAATGTTGGCGGCGTTTATAGTGGAGAAGTTCCAATGTATAAAGCTGTAGCCAACTCGATTAATGCCCCTGCCGTTTGGTTACTTGATCAAATTGGTATTGATAAAGGTGTAAAATCTGTCGAAAAATTTGGTATTACAGTTCCAGAAAAAGATAGAACGCTTGGACTTGCACTCGGTGGTATGAGTAAAGGTGCTTCGCCAGTAGAAATGGCAACAGCGTATGCAACCTTTGCTAACAATGGTGCCAAACCGGAATCTCATATTATTACTAAAATTGTCGATCCATCAGGCAATACAGTTTACGAAAATGTTCCTAAAACTAAACAAATCATTTCAGAAACAGTATCTAATGAAATGACTTCCATGCTTTTAGATGTTATCAATACAGGAACTGGTCAAAGTGCAGCTGTTTCCGGTCACGAAATGGCTGGGAAAACAGGTTCCACGCAAGTTCCATTTGATGATACAAGCGGTACTAAAGATCAATGGTTTGTTGGCTACACGCCAAACCTAGTCGGAGCCGTTTGGATGGGATATGATAAAACTGACAAAGAGCATTACCTAACTACAACCAGTTCTGCTGGTGTTTCTAGTTTGGCTCACTACGTAATGAATAGTGGTTTGCAGTATCAGAAATCCGCAGACTTTAGTACGAAGAGTGCTGCACAAGAAACTGCAGCGAAAAAAGAAGAAGAAGAAAAAGAGAAGAACAGTGGTAGCGACTTTTGGAGTGGCGTGAAAGAAAAAGCCGATGAAGCTGGAGAAACAATCAAAAAAGGCGCAGATAAAGTAAAAGAATTCGGTGGAAAAGTTTCTGATGGCATTGGAAACTTAATCGACTCGATAGGTAATTAAATTCAAAGCACATTTTACTATGTTAACTCTAGTAAAATGTGCTTTTTTGTATTGCATTAATATTATAACTGTTATACAATAAGTATAACAAAAGAATGAGGTGAGTACATTGGATAAAACGCAAATCGCATTAATTATACCCGTAATTCTTCTCTATTTAGCTTTATTATTAACAGCTATTATTGACTTAACAAAAAACTGGAATGAACGAAAAAATCCGGTTATCTGGCTAGTTGTTATTATCGTTATCAACATTTTTGGCCCAATTGCCTACTTTATTTTTGGCCGAAAAGAGGAAGGTAACTAATGAAAAAATTAGAAATTCAAGGACTAAAGAAAAAATATAATGGCAAGTGGGTCATTAAAGGAATTGATCTCACAATCAATGAAAAAGAATGCGTGGCACTTATCGGGCCTAATGGTGCAGGGAAGTCAACCATGATTAATATGATTGTCCAAATCTTAACGCAGGATGAAGGACAAATTACTTTAGACGGTCAAAATGCAAAATCAGTTCGCGAAAAAATTGGTTTTTTACCGCAATATCCTGAATTTTATGGTTGGATGAGTGCGACAGAATGCCTTCATTTTATGGGAAAGCTATCTAACATGGAAAAAACAGATTTAAAAACACGGATTAAAGAAGTATTAATACTAGTAGGCTTAGAAGAGAGTGCAAATAAAAAAATTAGCACGTATTCAGGTGGAATGCGACAACGACTCGGGATTGCTCAAGCTATTTTGCATCGACCAGAACTTCTTGTACTAGATGAACCAGTATCCGCCCTTGATCCCATCGGTCGCCGGGAAATGATGTTGCTATTAGACAAACTAAAAAAAGAGATTACTATCCTATTTTCCACACATATCTTAAAAGATGCTGAAGAAATTTGTGACCGGATTGCCATCATTAAAAATGGCGAACTGGTCTCAGATAAGACAGTAGTCCAACTTATGGAAGAAGAAAGCTCCCCTGTGTTTGATGTCGAATTTAGCGGAGATAGTGAAGCTTGGCAAACGTTACTGCTTCAAAATGAACATGTGGAGAAAATTGAAAGAGTTGGAATGGTTTATCAAGTTTACACAACTAACCAAAAAGCTGGGTCAGAAGCTATTTTGAAATCTTTATTACAAATAGAAGGTGAATTTATTCGTGTCGAAAACAGACACCAAAGCTTAGAGGAAATCTTTATGGAGAAGGTGGGCAAATGACACATTTTAATGCTTTATTAGCAAGAGAATGGCTGGAACAACGTCGAAGTTTAAAAATTATTTGGCTTCCGATTGTATTCGCACTTCTTGGCCTCACTCAACCACTAATGATGTATTTTTTACCAGAAATTCTAAAAGCAGTTGGCACGGGAGCGGAAACGGAGCAAGTAATTGCATTAATGGGGGATCAATCGGCTCAGGAAGTGATGGCACAAACACTCGGTTCCCAGTTTGATCAAATTGGCATTATCATTATCATCGTTGTTGCGATGGCTTGCATTCAAAATGACCGAACTAGAGGCATGTTAGCGTTTATCATGACAAGACCAGTGAGCGCTGCGGAATATGTTTTATCGAAATGGGTAATGCAATGTATGGTGGGGTTAAGTTCACTTTTAATTGGCTATGTGTTGGCGGCTTATTATACGTACTTTTTATTTGGAGAACTAGCGATCAATTCTTTAACGCAGGCATTTTTTGTGTACGCCATCTGGTTTATTTTCGTAATTAGCTTGGTTGTTTTTGCGAGCGCGGTTTTTGATAGTAATGCCGTTGTTGCGATGATTAGCGTGTTTATAGCAATTGTTTTAGGGGTAATCAGTGGTTTTGGCGGCTGGATTCAAATGTTTAATCCAGCATATCTAAGTAAAAATGCAACAATGCTAATTATGTCTGATAAGACGATGGATTATTTTATTCCAACACTTTGTATTACTATCTTATGGATTTTCGCATTTATAAGTCTAACTATCCTAATGATAAAAATAAAACCACTCCCAAAAACGGAATAGCGAACATTTTTCATGTGTTTTGCGAAAACATCCGCTTTATACTAAAATAGAATAAAAAGGGGTGGCGACATGGAACGAATAGAGCGAGATACGCTTGGAGAAATTTCTGTAGATGCGACGAAATATTGGGGAGCGCAAACAGAACGAAGTAAAAGGAACTTTGCTATTGGTGATAATCCTATGCCGATAGAAATTATATATGCTTTTGCTCAATTAAAGAAAGCCACTGCAAAAGTAAACGCAGCAGAAGGAAAACTATCCGAAGAAAAAGCGATAGCGATTGGCCAGGTTTGTGATCAAATCATTCAAGGAGAACTAGATGAGCATTTTCCTTTAGTCGTTTGGCAAACCGGAAGCGGAACGCAGAGCAACATGAATGTCAATGAAGTTATCGCACATGTTGCCAACTTAACTTTAGGCGAAGGACAAATTCATCCGAATGATGATGTCAACATGTCGCAAAGCTCGAACGACACATTTCCAACAGCGATGCATATCGCTGCATACGGGGCTTTAGTAACAAAACTTTTACCTGAAATAACTAAAATGGAAGCTGTTTTGGCAGAGAAGAAAAATAAATACATGCATCTCGTTAAAATTGGCAGAACACATTTGCAAGACGCAACCCCATTAACACTTGGCCAAGAAATTAGTGGCTGGGAAGCATGTCTTACAAATAATAAAAACTATCTTGAAACAAGTATGAAAGCAATTTTGCCACTTGCGATTGGTGGGACGGCAGTTGGAACTGGCTTAAATGCCTCACGTGATTTTGGTGATAAGGTTGCCGAAGAATTGATGAAACAAACGGGATATCCTTTTACTTCTGATTCCAATAAGTATTTTGCTCTAACTAGTCATAGTCCGATTAATTTTGTTCATGGATCCATTCGTAGCCTTGCTTCGGATCTAATGAAAATTGCTAATGATATCCGTTTGTTAGCAAGTGGACCACGTAGCGGCATAGGGGAGTTAACGATCCCAGCTAATGAACCAGGAAGCTCCATTATGCCAGGAAAAGTAAATCCTACTCAATGTGAAGCAATGACGATGGTAGCGGCTCAAGTCATGGGAAATGATGTGACAATTAATGTTGCCGCCAGCCAAGGAAACTTTGAACTCAATGTCTACAAGCCAGTTATCATTTTTAATTTCTTAGAATCTGTCAAACTGCTTTCAGATAGCATGCGTTCGTTCCGATTGCATTGTTTGGAAGGACTCACTGCGAATGAAAAAGTTATTGAAACAAAAGTAAATGACTCCCTAATGCTTGTGACAGCATTGAATCCGCATATCGGCTATGAAAAAGCTGCCAAAATTGCCAAGCTGGCTTTTGATGAAAATACGACATTAAAAGAAGCGGCAATCAAAACCGGTTTTGTGACAGAAAAACAATTTGATTTATGGATTGATCCGTTAAAAATGACTAATTTGTAATCTCATACTTTAGAATGAACTTCCCTAGAAACAATTGTTGTCTAGGGATTTTTCACGTATAATGAAACCACTTTTACTAGACAAATATTAGGAGATGCAAAACATGTCAGTGTTATTTACGATACTTTTAATGGCTGTGATTGGCGGATTTATCGGCGCAATGACGAATTATATCGCCATACGAATGCTTTTTCGCCCTTACAAAGCCATTTACCTATTTAATAAACGTTTACCATTTACTCCAGGTTTAATCCCTAAACGACGTGATGAACTAGCCGAACACATCGGAAAAGTAGTAGTGAGTCATTTGCTTACAGAAGACGCCATTCGTGCTCGTCTGCTAGATGAGAATTTACAAAAAGAAATAACAGATACTATTACGAAAATGTTCCATGAAAAAATGCAATTAGAAACCACACCCAATGAACTCCTCCAGCAAAAGGTTAGCTTTTCTCAGAGCTTCTGACAAGCTCTAATCGTTGGTATAACAGTATTCTATTTTTTTAGTAGATGCTGCGTAATTCCAGTAATTTTTGTCAATTGTAGTTAGTTTTGATTTAGTTTCAAACTGTTTTAACTAGAAAACATATGGATATTTTGGATAATTTTTAGTAAGAAAATTGCGAGCTAGAATAAATGCTAAAACAATCAACCTGATTTTAATATCGACAGACAATCCTAGAAGCCAATACTCTATTTTCAAAATAGCATATTGGCTTCCTTGTTTCTGATCATTCAGCAAGACTAATTAATCACTATTCGTTTATTAAAACTAAATCCTTACACAGTTCTTTATAAAGCTCATAATCTTCTGTATTCAATAACTCATATTTAGAATTTGAAAGTTCGATAACATTATCAAAATGTTCTTCTTTAAAGTCAGAAGTTGAAAATCCTATAGTAGAAACTATTAATTGACTATCTTTATCTGATTCTTCAAATATATACTTTAACAAGGTATGTTTACTATCTCTATCAAGTTCTGCATTTGCAGGGCTATCTAAAACAATTGGTAAACGTATAGCATCCGGATTAAATTTATTTTTCACTTTCAAAAGATTAAAATACCAGACAATAGTATTTATTGGTTTATTACTTCCGCCTGCGCTTATATTAGAATCAATTTTTTTAAATTTATCAGAGTCCAGTTCTTCTAAGTTAAAATGAATTTTATCATTCAACATTAATTCATAATAAGTTTCATTTATTTGCTTTTTCAATTCTAAATATTCTTTCAAAATTTTTCTCTGTTCTTTTAACGATTCCTGAGCCTGTTTCAAATTGACCTGACTGTTCCCAATATCCATAATCAGCTTATCTCTGACTTCCATTAATCCTTTATGCTTCAAAACATTACTAATTTCTTTTGAACTTAATGCTAATTTATCTTCATATCTTTTTAGAGTATCTAATAATTGCTGATATTTTTTTTCTTCTTTATAGATATTAGCCTCTACTTTCAAAGATTCTTTTTCAAGTTCGTTAGCTAAGAACAAAAAGTCCTCTTCATTGTTTAAAGTATTGATTTTCAATTCAAGATTATCAGTAATAATGGAGTGACACTTGGGACAAGTATGACTGTTTATCGTCTTTTTGTCTTTATCATTTTTTCTAATTATCTTCCTTAAATTGGCTAGTTCTTGCTTAACCTCATAATTATCATTTCGTTGATTAATTAATCTATTTTTAGTAAGCTGCAATGAATGAACAATTTTTTCATATTGGTTTTTCGTGCTATCAACTTCTTGTTGTAAAACATCAAAATTGGTAGGAAAGCTAACTTTATCAACAAGTTCGTTTTCAATTTTTTCAAGCATCTTATAAAATAGCTGGCATTCATCATCAAGAGCTTTAATTTGCTCACTTAACTGTTCAACTAGCTTCATAACTTCATAGTATCTATCATCTAAAATACCAAAATGGGAGTAAAGTGTATTTAATTTGAAATTAGAATATTCACCAAGATTTCTGAATGAATCAAATGAACTTCCATTCATTTTATCCTGATCTGTATAATTTAAGAGATAAAAATAAGCTGGCGGTGCAATCTCTAATTTGTCTGTGTGACGATTAGGTAATTTTACAGTAAACTTAAATATTTTTTCTAAGAAAGTTGATAATTCTTTTCTCTTGAGAGTCTTAAATAATAGATTTTTCTTTAAATCAAAAATTTTAAACAGCTTATCCTGCCTAAAGATAATATATGATGTCTTGTTAACTGAAAATTCTAAAACGGATATCTTTTTTTGGACATCCCACTTATCTTCAAAATAGCAGTCTGCTCCCATAGTATAATATAAATTTTTAAGAATTGTAGACTTACCTTTCTTATTTCCAATAACATCATCTTCTGTAGTAATGATGTTTTTTCCATTAGAAAATTCAATATACTTCGCTTTATTTTCAAATGTTGAAAAAATATATAATTTATTAAATGTCAGAGTATTCATAAATATTTTCCTCGACTTTCATTAAGATTAGTAAAAAAAAGGCATATCTGTAGTCTTCTGAATACTCAATAGTGAAAAGTTTTGAATACTCAGAAACTAACAAATCAATGAAAACAGTCTCTTCAACATCATATTTCTCCAAGTTTGAAAAGATAGATTGAACAATAAGCTCTTCATTCTGTAAAACTAATCTATTGCCACTCTCAATATCGGAAACCACTTTACCAAGCATCGTTTTCATTTTCAATCTTTTTATTGGTTTGTTTATGTTGGTGTCTATAAATATTGAAGCCTTTTCTACTGCTCTATCAGTTTTTTCAGAATAAAGTGAAATTATTTTTTCAATATCATCTTTTGAAACACCTTTTCTATTTAATATGTCTGAATAGCAATTTAATTGCAATTCATAACAAGCTTTTTCAGAAATCGTTTCAACAAGTAAATTATAGAGAGCATTCGGTTTGTTTGGCTCACTTCCTGTTAATTCAAAGAAAAATTTGCTAGTCTTTCCTCTCAATGTATCATCAGGACTGAAAAGGTCAATCGAAGTATAAATGAAACTAATTTTTGACATATCAGGTGTAACGTCCGAACCTAGCTCCTCTTGAAGTTTAGATTCTATCGTTTTTTGCACTTCCTCATCTAGATTATTGAAATCCAAGTTTTCAATTGTTGTATGATTTTTTTTACTAGAGTCTTGAAATGGTTTATTAGAAACTAAATTTACATGAATATTCTTATTTTGATTATTTGCAAGGGCATAAAGCCTACCTAGAATAGAAAAACTCTTTTCTTCTTCTTCAAGTTTTTTCTTTTTTAGTAATGCTCCTTGAGTATAAACTGCTCCGTCTTTTTTAGATTTAACTTGATAAAAATCAAAGCCAGTATCTTTGTGTACTTCGATATCACATGCATAGTCAAATACCATAACAAATGACTCATTTTCATTATATATATCAAATAATTTACTGAGACCCCATAGTATCTCGTATCTAAATCTATTTTTACTTCGAGAGCCTGACAAATCAAAGGGCAATTTCATATATATAGCTTCATTTGACAAAGTTATACCTCCTCAAGTAATAAATCATCATATTATTAATAATATAGACTTATTGTGCAAATGTAAACGTAAATATATAAACAATAAAAAAGGAGTTGAACCAAAACCCTTGTCCCCACCAATCAGAAGTCCCTCTCATAACTCTAAAAACAAAAATAATTCAAGGAGGAAAAGAAACAATGACAACTAAATATAAAAAACACAAACTAGCCAGCTATCTTGCATTGATAGTAATGATGGCTAGTTTTTTTGTTACTCCTATCACTGCTCTTGCTGCTACCGTCAACTACACAAGAATTGCTGATTACGTTTCTACTTGGTATTTAGCGAATCCTGCTGGTCTTCACTGGACAGACGACGGTGTTCACATGATTAAAGCAGAGGGCGAGCCTGCCTTCTGTATTGAACATGGTACCATTTTAAACGGTGGTTCTGGTTTTGATCCATCAGAACTTACAATTGCTGAAAAAGACCGCTTGTCTCTGATTGCCTATTATGGCTATAAAACGAATCCTACAAGTGAAAACTATGGAATCACTCAAAATATGATTTGGGAGTCGTTTGGCGATCAGCTACTGTCTACCACCCTTCCCAACTATCAAAATCGGAAAAATGAAATTCTAGCAAAAGTGAATGCTCACAATACAAAACCTTCATTCAATAATCAGACTATCACGTTAAATGTTGGCGATACAATCACACTTAATGATACAAACGGTGTTTTAAGTAAGTATGGCAATCTAGCTAGTAATTCTGCTAATCTACAACTAAATAAATCCGGAAACCAATTGAAGTTAACCGCAACCAGTTCATCAAAAGAAACAGGAAAATTACAGTACAATATCGCAAATGCGAATGATGTTGGTACAAGTTTTGTTTTCAACAAACCCAATGAACAAAAAGTAGCTACTTTCAAATTATCTAATGCCGGCTCCTTTCAGCTAAATATCAAAGTCAATTTAAACGGTAATGTCAAATTGAAAAAAGTAGATGAGGATACCGGACAGCCTGTCCCCAATACAAAAATGAAATTTGAGTTTAACGAACAATCCAAAGAAATTGTCACTGATACGAATGGTTTAGCTCAAATAAATGACTTAAAAGCTGGTACCAAAATAAAAATCACCGAAGTAACTGCCAGCAATGGCTTTGTAAATAAAGGCGAATCTAAAGAAATTACGATTGAACCCAATAAAACAATTGAAGTAGTGTTTGGAAATAAAGCCCAACAAGGATTGCTTCACCTAAGGAAAACAGGGCAAAAAGCTTCTAGTGTTACAGCAAAAGATTCAGACTACGGAAAGCTCCATGAAATCACTTTTGATTATGTTCCTCTGGCGGATGTAACTTTCACCATCAAAGCTCGTGAAGATATTAAAGTAGGCAACTATGTTCATGCAAAAAAAGGAGGTGTAGTTGCCACTGTTCAAACAGATAACAATGGTGAACTAACGAATATGCCAAAACTTTATCTCGGAAAATATGAAGCCATTGAAACAGCTGCACCTGCTGGCTATTTGATGAATACCACCCCGCTTCCTTTTGAATTCACCTATGAAGGACAAAACGTTGAACTTGTATCTCAATCTATTGAAGCAAAAAACGATTTTCAACAACTAAAGATCACTCTCCATAAAAATGAAGAGCAAATTCAGGAATGGAAAGAAAATAAACCAATTGTAGAAGAAATCAAAGCCAACGACAAAATATTCGGTCTGTTCACTAATCAAGAATTTACAATGACAGATAAAACAGTGCTGCCTGCTGATTCTCTACTAGGATTTGGCACAGTAAAAGATGGTGAGCTTACGTTCCCTACGCAACAATTAATGGAAGGAAACTATTATGTTAAAGAATTAGATGCTGGTGAAAATCATGATATTGACACTAGCCATCATGAATTTGAGTTTACAGCTGCTGACCACGAATCCGAAAAAGTAATCGACATTTATGCTGCGAAAGAAAGCTCGGAGGATAAATCTGTACCACTTCTAAATAAGCTTCACTTCAACCAATTCTCACTAAAAAAAGTGAATGAAGAAGCCACTTTAAAAGAAAGAAGTGGCTATGATTTTGCTTTCACAGGTAATGGAAAAGGCACTATTTTCACTTTAGAAAATGAGGAAAAAGAAGTGATTCAAACAGTCACTGTAGATGAACAATCTCTTGCTACCTTTACCAATATCCCTGTGGGAACATTCTATTTGAAAGAAAAACAATCAGCTTCTGAACAGTATGTTCTATCTCCTGAGACCTATCAAATCGTCTCTACTCTAAAAGGAATTCAAGCCTATGACAGTAAAGGAACTTTACTTAGTGAAATCCTTAATGAAGAGAAGAAAGAAGAAAATCCAAACAAGCCATTAACGAATGAAACTACCCCAGTTGAGGAACCACAAACCGATCAAGAGCCACTTCTACTGCTGGGGATTAAAAATCATTTAGTCAAAGGGATTGCTGAACTAACCAAAACGGATGTTTCCAATGGAAAAGAGCTACCAGATACAGGCGTTCGTATTCTTGATAAAGATAAAAAAATCATCATTGAAGGAAAGACGGATCATCAAGGTCGTTTTAGTTTTGAAAACTTACCACGAGGAATTTACTATTTCCAAGAATATAAAGCCCCTACTGGCTATCAAATAGACGAAACGCCGATTAAGTTTGAAATTCAAGAAGATGGTGAGGTTGTCAAATGTAACATGACAAATGAAATGATTCCAAGTAAAAAAGAAACTTCTGTAACAGGAAGCTTACCACAAACTGGTGAAGTTGTTTCTTTTGCAGGAATTATTTTAGGGAGCTTATTGTTAGCTGGAGTTGCTGGCTATTACCTTTACAACAAAAAGAAAAAGCATCACAACGATAATTAGAAAAAACGGAGGCAGTTCAATGTCTCTTATTTATTATAAAAAAGAAAGAAGGAAAAAAGATGTCCAATCGTGTCACAAGCATTGTCTTAAAGGACAATCAATTAGGAAATAAAATCAAAGCAACCGTTAAAGAAGAACGAGAAATTTATGTAGAGGGAAAAAGAATCCCTTGTCGCATTTTTACAGCCTCCTCTGCTCTTCATCCTGACTTTGAAATCATCGTTCCAAATTTACGAAACTCCCTACGTTTTGAAGGTCGTAAAGAAGTCGAGCTGCATGAAGTTACACTTGTTCCTAGTGCCAAACGAAATAATATTGGAACAGTTAGTCGATCACTTGAATTACAAATTTTCGCTAAACAACTGCTGACACTGAACTAGAAAAGGAGAAAAATGATGAGTTTAAAATTTGAAGATAACATTGTGAAAGATTTTGATACACGTAGAACATTTGGAAAATTATTCTATTTGAATAGCCAAAAAATTTATGAAACAGATACAGAAGGTAACCGAACAGATTTTGTTCGTGAACAACGCATTACTGTCTATTCCGAAGCTAAAAATGACCAAATTGATATTACTGTTCCAGAAACTGTTGATACTACAGCGTTCTCTTATGATGATGAAGTAGAGCTTACAGGAGAAGTCACTGCACTTGCTTGGCTTTCTTCTTATACTGGTTATAACGATTCGATTCAGTCAGAGCAAGCCTTCAAAATCCGAGCAGAATCCCTAAAAAAAGTAGAATCAGTTAATGTAAAGCAAGCCAAAGGGGAGCAAAATCTGAAAAACTAATTGAATGGAGGCAACTATGAACACATTCTTTCATTATCGTGGACGTAGAATTCGTCCTCTACATCTATCTGTTTACCGTACCTACCTTCTACTAGCTTGGTTTCCTTTTCTATTATTTGCTGGTTACTATAGCTACCTTTTTATCTATCCGCTAATACAGATGATGCAACAAAGACAAATAATTGATTGGATTGCCCTCTTAGTTCCCATTGGAGGGCTTTTTTTAATACTCTTCTTGCCGTTGTTAGTTTTGGTCATGATTCGCAGAGTTTCTTTTTTAAAGGGTGGTTTCTTCTATCGAGTCTACCAACGACAAATGTTAGCTCGTCTCTTGAAAAGCAATGGATTGTATGAGAAGAAGGAACGGAAATCAAAAGAACAGGCTACTGAAAAAATGGTTTTTCCAAAAGTTTATTACCGTAATACCAAGGAAATTCTTTATTTAACGGTTCCCACAGATGGCATGAAATGGCATGATCGCTTTCAAAAAATTGCAAAGACTTTTGAAGAAATGTACATTGCTGACTTCATTGAGGAACAAAAGGAGATGGGCTTCACCACCTATTTATTAATGATTGATGTGATCAGTAAGCGGATTGGAATTGAAGATTGTATCGTAACAAATGGACAAGTCAAACTCATGGATGGCGTTGTATGGGACTATGCCGAAGTGCCTCACATGTTAGTAACTGGAGGCACAGGGGGTGGCAAGTCCTACTTTCTGCTCACCTTAATTCATGCGCTCATTCAGATTGGAACGGTTGATGTATGTGATCCAAAAGAAGCAGATTTAAAAGATTTAGAAAGTCTACATTTATTCAAAAATCACGTATTTTACGGGACAAAATGGATTACGAAATGTTTAAAGAATGCTGTAGAAGAAATGAATCGACGTTATGTTTATATGAAGGCTCTTCCTAACTATACAACAGGGAAAAACTTTGCATACTATGGTATTCCTCCCTACTTTATTATTGTTGATGAGTGGGCAGCCTTTTTTGGCACCTTAACCTATAAAGAACAGGACGAAATTCTGCGATATGTAAAGGAACTTGTTCTAAAAGCACGACAAGCAGGTGTTTTTCTCATTTTAGCAACCCAACGTCCTGATGCAGATAACTTTGGTGGCGGTGTACGTGATAATCTTCTATTTCGAGTTAGCTTGGGAAAGCTATCAGAACAGGGCTATTACATGACTTTTGGATCGGATCAAAAAGGAAAAGCGTTCATCAATAAACGAATGAAAGGCAGAGGCTACTGCGATAGTGGCTCAGGAGTTCCTCGTGAATTCTATGCCCCTCTTGTTCCGAAAAAATATGATTTCCTAGCAGAACTTAGACAAATAGGTACTATGCAAACATTAAATATAAAAGAGCTTTTACAAGAAATGACTACTGAGGAAATTAATGAAGCACATTCAGCTTTTGGACTTTCACAGAAAAAATTAGGGTGAGATACTCCCTATATCAATGAAAAAAGGGAAAGGAAAAGCTTTATCTTTTGTTGCCCTTTTTTCGTTGCCTCAGCGGATGGAAGAAGCTGATACTAACCGCTTCGTTTTATGAACAAGGTTTCCTTGTGAAAGCCGCACACTTTGGTGTGTGGCGGTAGAACGAAAAGGAATAGGCAGGTTTCCTGCCTATGACTGTGCGTGGTTAGGGCGAGCAGCGCTCGCTCTAACCTGTTACCCCCGCTAAATAACATGGGGGTAACTTTTTACAAGAAAGACAAATTGGTTATCAAAATCCCTTATTAATAAAGCTTTTCTTTAAGAATAAAGCTGTAAACAATTTTCATTTATTTTGTGAACAACAAGGCAGGTGACCCATGAATAATCAAGAAATAAAAATTTTACGAAAGCGACTACAATTAACACAACAGCAATTTGCCGAAAAGCTTGATTGGAGTAAATCATACCTCTCTATGATTGAAACTGGTAAACGAACGATCCCAAAAAAATCCATAGAAAAAATACGCAAAACATTCCATTTGGACGGTGGCTTTCTACCCATGGAAGCAAAAATTGATTTTCTTCGTGTTCGATTCAAAATCCACTCCCCTTCTCAAGTAATTGAGAAAATATTACAAATGAATCCAGATGTATTCATTTACAAAAACTATGGCTTTAATCATTATACTGAAAGCTATTGTTTTAGTGACATCTTTGTTTTCTCAAATCCAGAAAACCTAGATATGGGAGTGATGATTGAACTGCGTGGACAAGGCTGTCGAGAATATGAATTGGTACTAGAAGAACAAGAAGAAACTTGGACGACATTCTTTTGGCGGCTTTATCAATCGAATATTTTTGGTGAAGGTCTAATAATTGACACCAAAATTACGCGAATTGATTTGGCTCTGGATGAACATCTCTCTCTTCTTTATCCCAATTATGATTTATTTGAATTGAAAGAAAAAGTTGAACAAGGATTAGTCGATACCACTTTTCGCAATTTTGATTTTACAGGAGGAATTGTTGTTAAGAGTGGGCAGCGGCTCAACAAAGGACTCTCTCTTTATTTTGGTTCCAGACAATCGCCATTTTATTTAAACTTTTACCAAAAAGATTACGAACTAGCAAAAAAAGAAGAAATATCTGTTGAAATGGCTCGTCAGAAATATGGTATTAAAAATCGTTATGAAATCCGTTTAGCTGACGAAAAAGCCTATCTCTTTGTTGAGTATTTACTTTCTACAGGAGAAACAATTGAATGGATCGGCAAAGAATTAATTGATACTGCCATCAAAGTATATGATTGCGACTCAAATGGACTGCGCACTCATTACAGTCAAAATTGGCGTATGGTCATTGAAAGTATGCAAGAATTACGATTGACCATGAAGGGTGAAAAACCAAATTATGACAAAGCGTTACGCTGGCTCTCAAACTATCTTGCTCCTACGCTAAAGAAAATTTGGATTATGGATCAAACGTTTGGCAAAAATGAGTTAATGTCTAGAATTCAGCAAGCAGAGCTAAAAGAAAAAGATCAAGAAGAGCTGGCAAAACTTACAACAACAATAAAAGAATTATTGCTACAAGAAGAAACTCAAGCAGCTACTCCCTCTTCTGTAACTGTTACACAAGATGAAGTCGAACAACTATTAGCACAATTTTTATTTAATTGAGAGGTGAAAAAAATGATTGAATTATATATCGAAAATCTTCATACCCATAAAGGGCGATGGTTTGAACTACCTATTGATTGGGAAGAGGTCAAAGAAAAAATCGAATTGGAGGATGGGCAGGAACATTTAATAACAGACTACATGGCACCATTTACCCTTTCTCACTATGAAAATTTTAATGAAATGAATGAAGTAGCAGAACAACTGGATGAGCATAGTGGACACCCAGCCATTCACTATTTAGGTGAACTTGTAGAGTACGGATTTTTCAGCGATATTTTAGATGCATTTGAACAAATTGATGAAATTCAAGTCTACTCTGACTGTTATTCTTATAAAGACTATGCAGAACAATTAGTGGATGATCTTGGCTATTTATCTGGTGTTCCTGATTTAATCAAGTGGAATGTTGACTATGGGGGAATTGGTGAAGATTTACGCCAAGATGGACGCCTCTATCAAGCAAACGACAATACTATTATTGAGGTATTGTCATGAATCAGAAATATCTCAAAGAAGAACTCAAAAAATATGGCTTTTTCTATTTAGAAAGACAAATTCCCGAAAGACAAGCTCGGCAATTTCTCACTGTAAAAAAACTAACTCAACGAGAAAATCTGGTTTTTATTCCTAAAAAAGAAGTCTGTTTTGAACGAATTCTTTCTAAACACACCAGTCTTTATATTGAAGGACTAGAACGTTATAGCGATTCCGGTGTTTATCTTGGTTATTCGTATGATTTTTACAAAGCTACCTATCTATTCAATTCTCAGTCTAGTCGTTTAAAAATTTATGGTACGCAACTTTCTGCAAAGGAACTCCTTTATTTGGTAAAGGGGTTCCCTTTTTTAATAATCACAAAGGAGTAATTCAATGAAATTTATCAAAGAGAAAAAGAATCATCCCCCAGCTTTACCAAAAGAAGAAAAAGCCGCTAGTATCCGAACGACTCGTACCTTCTTTCTAATCCTAACGCTTTTGTTAATCAGCAGTGGTCCCTTTGCCTTTGTTAAATCTACCCAAATGCAAAGTCTTATTCGCAAAGAACAAACCACATTAACTGAAACGATTCACAAAGAATTAGCAAAAAAGACAAATACAGCTGTTACATCAGAATTGTATAAACAGTTTCTACAGCCTTTCATTACAGCTTACATTAATATTCCTACCGAGCAGCAAGCATTTGAAAAACGTTTTAATTCACTCCAAGAGACCTATTTCATGATTACCCTAGATGAAGAAAAGAATACGGGGACTGAACGAAAACTACTCTCTTCTGATTTTTATAATCTAATCAGTGAAAATGGACAATTGGTGGCTCAATACCGTATTGCTTATGAAATCAATGCTCCAGTTACAAAAGAACGTGATGTAAAGAAAAAAGAAGGTAATAAAGAAGTAGTCACCAAAGAAAAATATATTGACTACGAAAAAATTGAAAATCGTGTGTTGTTAAATATCCCTTTTATACAATTAAAAAATCAATCGTTTAAAGTGACTGCCTATCCTTATTTTACTCTTGAGCCTTCACTAACTTCAAAAAATGGGCAACTAAAAATGCCTGATATTTCTCAGTACCAACAAGTGGATACCAAAGAAGAAAAAATGGTTGTCAGTTTCATCCAGTCATTCCTTGATAAATATGTATCTGCTTCATTGGAAGATATGGCATTTATGATGAAAGAACCAGAAATTCTAACAGGTAATTATCAGATAAGTAATAGCCAAATTAAACCCTTCTTCAAAGACAAACAACTCTTTGCTTTTGTTACATTTGATGTTATTGATGGTGAAACAAAAATAGGTCACAAGGAAACCATGACTTTATTGTTGAAGCAACGAGAAAACACTTATTTTATTGAAACCATTCATCATTATTTAGGAGGAATTTAAATGAAACAAAAGAAAATAGTATGCTCTCCTCAGCAAAGACAACTACTAACTGTCAAACTCACAACACTATTCAGTAGCCTTTTATTCTTTTTCGCTCTATCTCCTGTCGCTTATGCTGATGCAAACGCTAAGGAAGCCAGTAACTATATCTTGAATGACTGGATTGCACCAATTTTTGGTGTAGTTGTTGTTTATTTAGTCATCAAAGAATTTCTAAATTCAAAATGGATTCAAGGTTTTGCAATCCTCTTTTTTGGCGGTATCATTTACGCTGTTATCAAAGACCCTACAGGCGTTCTTAATTCACTTTCTAATCTAAAAAGCTACTTTGGGTTATAGTCATGAATATAGAAAAACAGATATTAGACTATAGAGAGCCCTTCAATGCACCCTATATGATCAGAGAAATTGCCAAAAATGTCCACTTACCTTTTGTTGTTTATGCACAGGATTTCACTGTTGCAACAGTCAGTTTTGCGATTGTGTTTAGTGCTCTCTTGATACTTTTTGGAATGAATCAATTAGTCGTCATAGTTTCTCTAGCTATTCCTTATGGATTAGTACAACTATTTAACCGAGTTGAGCCGGATGGAAAGAGAGCGGATATTTTTTTGAAAGATTATTTTCTCTATCTTCTGACCTTTGTATTTGGGCATAAATCACTGTATCATGAGCAACTTCACTCATTTAAACAAGAAAAAGTAATTTATGATCGCTGTACCGTTGAACAGCTTTCCATAAAAAAAGAAGGAGAAGCAAAAATGAATACATTAGATGTTGACCAATTGAAACAAGAAATAAAAGATAGTGTTGTTCCAGAACTAATCCATGAATTTGAATCCTTAAAGGCAAGAGAAGAAGGTTTCTATGAATTGTTTGAAACAGATGATGAAGTATTGCTAATGAAGAAAATACTCTTTCGGCAATTTGCAGACGGAGTTATCCCGATGTCAGAAATTCCTAAATTAAAGGAACAATATCATTCATTAATCAAGCAATCCATTCGTAAACGAATCACTAGATTATTATAGAAAGGTGGAAAAAAATGAAGTTTAAACAGCCATTTCATAAGGTTTATCATAATTTATTGCTTACTACAGAAAATGAAGTTTGGGCATATTTTACTTGTCCTAGCGACTATGTTATTGGTCAAAATAAAGAAATTCAAGAAAAGCATAAACAAAAATGGAATCAATTTTTACAAAGCTTACGCCGTTTTGAGGACTTTGAACTATTTCTAAATCCGCATTCTTACAATCTTAGTGAGCGGCTAGCAGCTTTCTCCGAAAATTTTGATGAACAAGCAAAATCAATGGGCGATAGTTTAGTTGATCGAACACTTTCCGAATTAGAAAATCAACTTCGAGTTCTCACAACGGAAAAATTTTATATTGGGGTTAAACTTTCTAGTTTATCTTCTGCAACAACTGTAAAAGGAAAAGCGATGGAAGTCGTTGACTATTACGCAGGAAAGTTATTATCCTTGAACCACTATCACCTAACTGTTGATGAAGATTTTTTAAAACGATACCGTTCAATAGAATCAGAAATTTTTCAACTTGTTGGAACGGTTAATGGGCGTAGACTTACTGAACAAGAAGTGCTACAAGCCTGCCGTTATCCCTATGTACGTGGAATGAAGACTTCCTTTGATCTTGATTTTGTTGAAAATAGCAGCTATTCATTAACAGATACTATTCTTGATCCTACAGAAGAACAAGGCTTATTAAAGTTAAGAAGCTCAGAAGGAACTAGCTACATTGCTCTGCTTCCTATTCATAAATTCGCCCCCAACTTGGCATTCAATCATATAGCAGAAGTGGTGCAAAGTCTCCCCTTTCCAGTAGAATTCCGACTCAAAGGGCATTTTGAACCCTTAAAAGGTGGTAGAGGATTAAAAGGAAAGTCTTCTCGTGCTGCCAAGCGATTAAAAAATAGTGCAAAAGAAACGGTTTCTATGGGCGATTCCGAAATGAAATCCAGTCGCTTTAATCGTTATGCTTTGACCGACTTAAACAATAAAATAGACTTAAGAGTCCCTGTCATTAAATGGCTGGGACTTTTTGGTGTCTTTGGACAAACACCAGAGGAATGTCGTAGTCGGATTCGTACCGTCATTTCTTTATGCCAATCTCGAAATGTTGAAATAGTCAAAGGCTTAGCCGATCAAGTATTTCTCTTCCATCAATTTTTAGCTGGTAACAAACTAGGTTCTGAAAAAAATTGGCTTCACTACACCACAGTTGAAGGAATTAGTGAAATGTTATTGAGTGTTGAAAATCGGATTGGTGATAACGTAGGAATTCCTATTGGTATGGTCTCGGAATTGAAAAACACTCGAAACTTAACACCAAAAGAAGTGGCAAAAACGAGTCGAAAACCCATTTTCTTTAATCCATCTATTGGGAACCAAAATGATATCGCTGATAAAAAAGCCAATAGCCCGCACATTGCCATCACTGGACCCACTGGAAACGGAAAATCCTACTTGGCAAAGTTTATTTTCTTCCTTTCAGTTTTAATGAATGGAAAAGGATTGTACGTTGATCCTAAATCTGAGTTCTTCGATTGGATTATGGAGGTTATCAATCATCCACTTTATCAAGAAAAGTATCCCGACACTTGTGCTTTCATTCAACAGCACTTCCACCAAGTGAGACTTGATCCAAATAAAACCAGTAACAAAGGCGTTCTTGATCCCTTCTGTTTTATTCCTAATCGAGTAGCTGCAAAAGACATGGCGCAAGACTTATTTGAAGAGCTTTATGATTTTACTAGTGCTAGAGAGAAAAAATCAAGATTGGCAATGCTAGAAGGAATCGAAACTGTATTAAAAAGAAGAGATCAAGGTGAACGAATAGGCTTACTTCATGTAGTTGACTTCATGCTGGAAAGTCCACATGAGGAGGTACGAGATACAGCCAGCTTAATCAAGAAATCAGTACAAGGTTCTATTTTAGAATTAGCTTTTAGTTATGGCGAAAATGAAGGACTAAATCTTACGAATAAGGTGACTATCTTAGAAGTTTTGGGGTTAGAAATGCCTCGTGCAGAAACACTTAGCAATGATTACAGTGCTACCCAAAGAAAATCGGTCATGTTGATGATGTCTATTGGAAAATTCTGTGAACTTTTCGGCTTACGTGACCGAGAGGAAAGCACTGTTGTTCTATTTGATGAAAGTTGGATTTTTAATTCTTCTAAAAACGGTCGTGCGATTATCAAATCCATGCGCAGAGTTGGTCGAAGTTTTAACAATACCCTGATTATTGTCACTCAATCTGTTAAAGATACAGCCGAAGAAGATGATACAGGAAACTTTGGACGAATTTTTGCATACGATGACAAAGATGAACGAGAAGATATTCTTCGTCATTTAGGATTAGAAATCACTAATGAGAATATTGAGTGGTTAAAAAATCTACCAAAATATCATTGCCTTTATTTAGATTTACGAGGACGTGTTGGCAAAATGCTTGTCTACTGTCCTTATGAAGAAATCCATCAAATGCTGCAAACGGTCAAAAAAAATACAAGTGCAGATGTGGAAACGACCTTTAGCACTTAGAAAGGAGCTGCTATGTTACTAAAAGATTTATTTGATATTGACAGTTTCCAATCCTTTTTTGAAAAAGGCGGCTGGTTTAGCATCAATGAAAATTTACAAAGTGTGCTAAATGCGTTGCTCAATATTGCCTTTGGCTTAATCAAATACCTTGTTCTGGCATTAGATTATGTGATAGACAAACTCTTTAGTTTAAATTTATTAGAAGGAGTATTACCGGATTTATTCTCTACTACTGGTGCTATTTACAATAAGTTATTCAGTGTTGTAGGAATTCTCCTTTTTACGTTCGTGATTGTTATTTCAGTGAAAGATTTTTTTGAAAAAGGAATCAGCAAAGCATTAATTCGATTTGGTGTTTTTACTTTAATCTATGTTGGAAGTATGACCTTCTTTTCGGATGGTGCTAACAAAATCCAAGAAGTGAATATACTATCTCAAAATGTTCAAGGACAATTAGTTGATTTAACAAGTGGTAGTTTGACAAAAGGCAATGGCAATATTTCAGAGAACTTACTCGGATCAAACCAACAATTAGATGGAACAAGCAATATCCGAAATCTTATTTTTGATGAATTTGTTATTAAACCTTATGCTTTACTCAATTTTGGGAAAACTGACTTATCAAAAGAGCAATTTGAATCCTATCTTGTTAAAAGTGGCGAAACATTTAATCAAAAAAAGACAGACGAAATTGCAGATAAAATAAAAAAAGACTCCGAAAAAAATTCTTATCTCACCTCTGATCGTATGACCGAAAAAGTAGCTGTTTTACTAAATACATTTATTATGCTGATTGTGATTGGAACAGCGGTACTAATCATTGGGGTTGCAAATATTTTAATCCAGCTATTAATTTACGGAATTCTGTTTCTCTTCCCCTCACTACTATTTTTAGCTTTGATTCCAAACATGCACCATCTGTTAAAAAATGGATTCATGTTACTAGGAACACTGTTTGCTTCAAAAATAGGGATTGGATTCGGTTTTGGTCTCTTGTTCTCTATTCTAAATTTGCTAGATTCCTTTTTTGTTGTAACAAACATTGTCACAATGATTGTTGGACTGTTCGTAAAAGTTTTATTAGGTCTATTCATTTGGAAGAATAAAGGACAAATCGTTCGCTCACTTATCAAAGGAAAAGCAGAGTTAAAAGACTTTTCTTTCAATCCAAAACAAGCTCTTCAAGAAAGGCAGCAGCAACGAGCACAAAAAGAAGATCAGCAAAATCGCTATGCTGAACAAGCCTATAAAACACAAGCCGCAGAAAATGATTACCTTCGTTCTGGAGTAGAATTGGATCACGCTTATCGTCAAAACGAACTACAGGATAATTTATTAGTGCAAGCTGGTGAAGAAGAAACTTCTCTTGATAAAACGGCAACAGCTTTTGATGAACATCCAATGACATCCAAAGAAGAAACGCTCCCTATAAATACTGTTGGTGTAAAAGATTCAGCAGAATTGCCAAACTATCCTGTTAAAAACGTATCAGACTTTGAAACAAGTACAGAACCTTTTATAACGGAAACTGTATTACCAATGGAAGAAGTTGATGATACATTAATTGCACCAAGTCCTTTAGCGGAAGAAATTGAAACTTCTGTGGAACAAGTTGTTGAGAATAAAGAGATAACAGAAACTATAGAACATGTTTCTCTAGAAGAAACCCCTTCATCACCTTCTCCATCTCCAGTAACACAACATGAAGCAAAGCAACTTGAAAAAGAAATTAGTCATTTAAGACAGGAAGCCTATAGCACTCCAGAATTAGAAGAGGAACAGCCCTATGAAACCACGTAAGTTATCTCTTTTATTACTGGCAGGTTTCTTTTTTATATTTTTCATGCTCATTGCTGGAAGTGACTCTTCAACTACCAACTCTGGCTCGGAAGAAGGACAAAACCTTCCAGAAGCAGTGCTTCGTTGGAAAGATAAAGTCACAAAAGAAGCTGCTAAAAATGAGATTTCCGAAGCGGTTCCTTATTTATTAGGAATCATTATGGCAGAATCAGGGGGAAATTCAGAAAAATATCCCGATGTAATGCAATGTTCCGAAAGCCAAGGAAAGCCACCTAATTCAATTCAAGATCCAAATGAATCCATTGAAGTTGGCGTAAAATATTTTGCAGATATGTGGAAAGGACACCGAGAATACGATGTTTTAAATATTGTACAATCATATAATTTTGGAGGTGGCTTTCTAAGTCATTCAGGTAAGAGCTACTCTCTGGATAATGCGATTCAATTCTCAAAAAATCAAGCAGGTGGAAAAACAGTTACTTACACTAATCCTATAGCTGTTAACTTAGGCTATGATTATCGTTATGCGTATGGCAATATGTTTTACGCTCAAATTGTTAAACAGTACACCACTTCTACTTCCGGCAATAATAGTCAAGGAAATTCGGCTATTGTAAACTCAGCACTTAAAGAATTGGATGAAGGAACACATGATGGAGGGATGAAGTATTGGCAATGGTATGGCTTCAACGGACGTGTTGAATGGTGCGCCATTTTTGTTTCTTATAATGCTGAAAAAGCTGGTGTTAAAATGGAACGGTTTGCTTATTGCCCAACAGGTATTGAAAATTTTAAAGCTAAAAACCAATGGCTAGGGAAAGGTAATTTGCCTAAAAGTGGCAATATCATTTTTTTTGATTGGGATGGTGATTCTGTCAGCGACCATGTAGGAATCGTGGAGAAAGTAGAAAATGAAGTTGTTTATACAATTGAAGGTAATTCAGGAGACAAGATTGCTAAACTAAGTTATGAAAAAAATAGCCCTTATATTATAGGGTATGGAACACCATAAATTTTAAAACTAAAAATACTTGAGAAAGAGTTTTTAGTTCGCACAACTATATTTGTCGCAGCTTAATTTTGTAAAATCAACTAAAAAATTATTCTTTACACTATTCAGATAAAGAAGCAGGTATTGTACTTTTTACAATACCTGCTTCTGATTATTTATATCTTATGACACGTGTAGCATTTAAAATCGCCAATACAGATACACCAACATCAGCAAATACAGCTTCCCACATTGTTGCAATTCCGAATGCACCAAGAGTTAAAAAGATGGCTTTAACACCTAATGCAAAAATAATATTTTGCCATACTATTTTCTTTGTAAAACTTGAAATATCAATGGCTTTTGCTATTTTAGAAGGTTCATCGGTCATTAAGACAATATCTGCTGCCTCAATAGCAGCATCTGACCCTAAACCGCCCATAGCAATTCCGATATCTGCTCTTGCTAATACGGGAGCATCATTGATTCCATCACCGACAAAGGCTAGTTTTCCTTTGTCAACTTCCTCATTTTCAAGTCTTTCTAAAATATCCACTTTGTCTGTTGGAAGTAATTCTGAATAAACTTCATCTAATGACAATTCTTTAGCAATATTTTGAGCAATCACTTTATTATCACCTGTTAGCATGACTGTCTTTTGAACACCTTTACTCTTAAGTGATTGAATGGCTTCAAAACTATCTTTTTTAATTTTATCTGAAATCACAATTGAACCAGCAAATACATTATCAATAGCAATATAAACAACCGTTCCTGTTTCGCTGTTCGACATATACTCAATATTATGCTGTTTCATTAATTTTTCATTTCCTGCAAGAACAGGTTTTTCTTTAATCAATACACTAATTCCATGTCCTGCAATTTCTTGATAAGAATCAAGTTCACTGTGTTCAATCTCTTTACCATAAGCTTTCTTAATTGACATAGCAATTGGGTGATTAGACAGTGTTTCTGCTTTTGCTCCATACTCTATTAATTGCTCTTCTGTAAAACCATTGCTTGTATTAATAGAAGTGACTTCAAATACTCCCTCTGTTAGTGTTCCTGTTTTATCAAATACAATTGTATCAACATTGTTTAAGGCTTCAAGAAAATTACTGCCTTTTACTAGAATACCATGTTTAGAAGCACCACCAATTCCACCAAAGAAACCTAGCGGGATTGAAACAACCAATGCACATGGACAAGAGATTACAAGAAAGATTAGCCCTCTATTTACCCAATCAGACCACTCACCACCAAAGAATAGGGGAGGAATGACTGCTAATAGGGTTGCAACAATTACCACTACTGGAGTATAGTATCTTGAAAATTTTGTGATAAAGTTTTCAGTGGGGGCTTTTTTACTACTAGCATTTTCAACAAGATCAATAATCTTTGCCACCGTTGATTCACCAAATGTTTTTGTAACTTCAATCGTTAAGACACCACTCTGATTGATACAACCAGACAATACGTTATCTCCAGTTTTTGTTTTTCGTGGGACCGATTCACCTGTTAATGCTTTTGTATCTAACAGGGATTCGCCAGCAACGACAATTCCATCAAGAGATACTTTTTCGCCAGCCTTAACAATAATGATATCACCAATCTTTATTGTTTCAGGTTTTACTTTCTTGATGTCGTTTCCAACTTTCAAGTTAGCATAATCTGGTCGAATATCCATTAAATCTGTAATTGATTTTTTAGAACGCTTAACGGCAATATCTTGAAACAATTCACCAATTTGATAAAAAAGCATAACAGCAACTGCTTCTGCGGTTTCTCCAATGATAAAGGCTCCAATCGTTGCAATACTCATTAAGAAGTTTTCATCAAATACTTGGCCCTTAAAAATATTACGAATTGCTTTTAACAATACATCTCCACCAAGAATTGCATAACTGATTAAGAATAACGCTAACTTCAACCAATCATTTATACCGTCTTGCATGTTGGCTATAACTGCAAATATAAGTATAATTGCACCAACTACTAGTCGAAGAAAAATCTTATTATCTTTAAGACTCAAATTTTTTGTTGGTTCTTTTTTATATTCCTGTTTAGGAAAAACACCAACTTCTGGTTCGTACGTATGCACGATTTTTTCGATTTCTTCATCAAGACCGTTGTCATCTTTCTTATCAAATGCTAACGTCGTATTCATTAAGTTAAGTGTCACATTTTCTATACCGCTTATTTTCTTAACGTCATTCTCAATTTTCCCTGCGCAGTTTGCACAAGTTAACCCCTCTAAAATATACTCTTTCTTCATATCGGGACCTCCAGATTCATTCTGCTACATGCTTGAAACTTTGTTCGAAAATTTCATACACATGTTTGTCAGTAAGTGAATAATACACAATCTTACCCTCACGTCTGTTTTTTACCAGATTAGCGAGCCTTAAAGTTTTTAATTGATGAGAAATTGCCGATTTCGTCATATTCAGCAACACAGCCAAATCACAAACACACATTTCACTCTCGTGTAATGCATACAGTATTTCCAATCTAGTTTTATCTGCAAATGCCTTATATAAACTAGTTAAATTAGTTATTGCTTGTTTTTCAGGCATCACTTCTTTCACTTTCTCTACAACTTCTTTATGTATAACATCGCAATCACAGATCAATTCTTGTTTATTCATATTTCTCACCCTTTCAATTGAGCAATCACTCAACTGTATTGTAGCCTTTCAAATTTATTATGTCAATGTTGATTCCATACAATTGTCTATGAACGCTCCCTTGTTCCGATACTAACTTATACAGACAGCAAGCTTTGTCATTTTCGCTATATGCAATTTCTTAGAAAAAGTTTCAATATTTGAATCCTGTTCCAATCATTTGTTGTTCAATTAATTCGTTTGATGACATTAAAATTAAAAAAGATAGAAGCTTATTATTGAAATACAAATAAGTTTCTATCTTTTTACTGTTTAATAATCTAATTTTTACTCTCTCAACCTTTGATATTCCTTCTTTACTAGCTTCTCAGCCCTTTCCCTTTATCAACAAGATACCAACAAACAGAATAAAGGATGATAATAAAAAGAATTAGAATCGTTATAGAAATGACGAGTGGCACATCAGTTGTCCCAAGAAAACCGTATCTGAACCCAGAAATCATATAAACGATAGGATTGACTTTTGAAACTCCTTGCCAAAAAGGTGGTAGCATTGAAATGGCGTAAAATACACCACCTAAATAAGTTAATGGCTGTAAAACAAATGTTGGTACAATTGAAACATCATCATAAGATTGTGCAAAAACACCATTAATTAAGCCTGCTAATGAAAATAAAATTGCAGTCATCAATAATGTAATCACCACAATAAACCATGAATAAACATGAAGTGGAACAAAAAATAGAGAAATGACTGTAACCAATGTCCCAACTAAGATACTCCTACCCAGTCCACCAATAACAAATCCCCAAATAATAACATGTGTGGGTACAGGTGCAACTAATAGCTCTTCAATATTCTTTTGGAATTTTTGAGAAAAGAAAGATGAAGAAACATTTGCGTAAGAACTTGTGATTGCAGACATCATAATTAAACCTGGTACAATAAATTCCATATAGGAGAAGCCGCCCATATCACCAATACGACCACCAATCATTTTTCCAAAAATAACAAAATATAATGAGGTCGTAATAACAGGAGGCACTAAAGTTTGTACCCATATCCGTAGGTAACGGTTGGTTTCCTTAACTGCTAAGCTTTTAAGTGCTGTAAAGTAGATACTAAACATTTTTCTCCTCCTTTTGATGTTTGTCTTCGGTAATTTTTAAGAACAACTCTTCCAATCTATTTGATTTATTGCGCATAGAAAGAACCTTGATATTTTGCTGATTGAGCTGCTCAAAAATATTATTAACTCCCTGATTTCGTTCAACTTCTATAGCAAGTGTTAGATCATCTTCAAAAAAGTGCTTATAACCTTTTATCACAGGCTTTTTGTCGTAGCTATCTAAATCAAAAATGAAAGTCTCATATTGTAGTTTTGATAGAAGTGCTTTCATACTTGTATTCTCAATTAGCTCACCTGATTGAATAATTCCAATGTTACGACAAAGCATCTCTGCTTCTTCTAAATAATGAGTTGTAAGAATGATTGTTGTGCCACTTTCATTTAACTCTTTTAAAAATGCCCACATTTCTCTTCTAAGCTCAATGTCCACTCCAGCAGTTGGTTCATCAAGAATTAGCAGACGTGGCTCGTGCATTAATGCTCGAGCTATCATAAGTCTTCGTTTCATCCCTCCAGATAACATACGGGCACGAACGTTTCTTTTCTCCCATAAATTGGACTGCTTCAAATACTTTTCACTACGTTTCAGTGCCTCTTTTCTTGAGACACCATAATATCCTGCTTGATTTACTACAATTTGTTGAACCGTTTCAAACGGATTAAAATTAAATTCCTGCGGCACAAGACCAATCTGTTGCTTTGCTCGCTCTAAATCATTATCAATATCATAATCAAAAACCTTTACTTGACCAGCAGTCTTATTAACAAGTGAGGTAATAATTCCAATTGTTGTTGATTTTCCAGCACCGTTTGGACCTAGCAGTGCATAAAAATCTCCTTCTTCTACAGTTAAATCAATACCACGCAGCGCCTCAACACCGGTCGCATATACTTTTTTTAAGCCTTTTAAATCTAGTGCATAGCTCATTTACTCATTACCTCCTTACTCATATTTCTTTTGTCAAAAAACAAATGCAGTCAAGGTGCAACTGCATTTGCGACAAACTATTTTCTGTCTTCTTTAGCTTTAGATTCTCTTTTTTTAGCTAAAACATATAGAACCACAACAATTATAACAAAATTTACAAATATACTAACATTTATTTGATAGTTTAATAGTTTGGCAGCGAGGAAAGCTCCCAAGATACCAGCAAGTCTTGCCAGCGCTCTTTTTTCTTCTGTCATCTATTTAATCCCTTCATCATTAAATCAGTTAGAGGCGAGCATTTGGGCGATTATCTGGTAATTTTTATTTCCTCCAGATAAATTATAGACTTCTTTAAATCCTTCGTTTAACAGGATATTTTGAGCAGCATTTCCAGTTACGCCCTTATTACAATACGTGATTGTTGTTACATTTTTATCTAGCTCCGCCACTCTATCACGTATTTCTGCTAATGGAATATGGATAGCCCCTTTAACACAAGAAATTTCATATTGTTTTTTGGAACGAGTATCAATAATTTGCAGTTGTTCTCCACTTGCTTGTCGCTCAATCAATTCAGTTGGGGTCATTAAAGGTGTTCCATTGCTTATTGCATTATCTAACGCCATTCCAGTATAAAGAACGGGGTCTTTCGTTGTCGCAAATGGTGGTGCATAAGCAAGGTCTAAATGGAACAAATCTTCTGCTACTGCACCAAATGAAATTGCAGTGGCAATTACGTCAATTCGTTTATCTACACCTTGCTCTCCAATAATCTGAGCTCCAAGAATTCTCCCGCTACTTTTATCTGCTAAAGCTTTGATTGTCAGCTCTTTTCCACCTAAGTAGTCCGCATGATCTGGCTTAATATTATAAAGAATAGCTGTCTCTAATCCTTCTAATTTAGCTTCTTTTTCTGTTAAACCAGTATATGCAACCGCTAAATCAAAAACTCGAACAATACCAGTTCCTAAAATACCACGATGTTCCAGTGTTCCTCCTGTGATGATATCACCAGCAATTCTACCCATCTTATTAGCAGTTGATCCAAGTGGACGATATATTGGTTTATCTGTAATGACAGAATAGCTCTCAGCAACATCTCCTACCGCATAAATATGTGGTACCGTTGTCTGCATTTTCTTATTCACTTTAATCGCACCAGATTTTCCCAATTGAATAGTTGTCGATTGAATAAGTGAAGTATTCGGAGTAACACCAGCTGCAAGAATGACTAAATCCGATTTGATTGTTTGCTCTTGATTGGTTGCTAATTCAGTAATATAGCCATCCTTCTCTATTACTTTTGTGATTGTTGTATTCAGTTGGAGCTTAACATGATTCTTTTCAAGCTCCTTTTGGACACGATAAGCCATATCAGCATCCATTTGTTTCATGACTTGATTGCCACGTTGAATAATAGTTACCTCTATTCCTTTATGAACCAATTGCTCTGCCATTTCTAATCCAATAAAGCCTGCACCAATAATAGTAGCTTGTTGTGGCTTTTCTTTTTCAATAAATGAGTGAATGGCAGCAGCATCTTGAATAGTACGAACATGAAAAAGATTTCTATTAGCTTGCTGTGCTTTAAAAATCTCTGGCACAATCGGTTTGGATCCTGTTGCTAAAACCAATTCATCATAGGATTCGGTTTTCTTCTCCTTTGTTTGAAGATTCTCAACCTCAAGCGTTTGAGTTTCAGGATGAATAGCTGTCACTCGATGCTCTGTAAAAATATCTACATTATAACGCTTTTTAAACCATGCAGCATTTCTAGGGGTCAACTTATCTAACTCTTCAACTTCATCTCCTATATAATAAGGAATCCCGCAAATTGAATAGGAAATATCCTTGTCTTGGTCGTAGACAACAATCTCTGCTTCCTCTGTATTTCGTCTAGCCTTTGCAGCCACACTTGTCCCAGCTGCTACTGAACCAATAATCACAATTTTCATAAAGATGCCTCATTCCTTTTTTAAGTTTGCTTAAAATATTTTTGCTTAAATTTCAATGCTACATTTACTAAACCAATCAAAACCGGAACTTCCACTAGTGGACCAATTACTGCTGCAAAGGCTTCCCCTGAATTAATACCAAATACGCCAACTGCTACCGCAATTGCTAATTCAAAATTATTGCTCGCTGCGGTAAACGATAATGAAGCTGCAATTGGATAACTGGTTCCCATACGTTTAGAAATAAAGAATGAAACAAAGAACATAAGGACAAAATAAATGAGTAATGGAATGGCAATCCTTACTACATCCATTGGAAGTTCAATGACTTTTTCTCCTTTAACGGAGAACATCACAACAATTGTAAATAATAAGGCAACCAATGTAATTGGACTAATTTTAGGAATGAATTTTTCTTCATACCATTTCTTTCCTTTTTTCTTTATTAGAATCCAACGAGATAAAAAGCCTGCAATGAAAGGAATACCTAAATAAATGAAAACACTTGTTGCGATCTCACCCATTCCAATTGAAACAGCATGCGTTTCTAAGCCTAACCATCCCGGAATAACTGTCACAAAAATATAGGCAAACACTGAATAAAAGATAATTTGAAAAATGGAATTGAACGCCACTAATCCTGCCGTATACTCATTGTCCGCTTGAGCTAAGTTACTCCACACAATTACCATTGCAATACAACGAGCCAGACCAATCATAATTAACCCCACCATATATTCAGGATAATCATGTAAAAAGACAACAGCTAAAATAAACATTAAAATGGGACCGACAATCCAGTTTTGGAAAAGTGATAATAATAAAACCTTCCAATCTTTAAAGACACGCCACATCTCTTCATATTTCACCTTAGCTAACGGTGGATACATCATTAATATCAAGCCTATCGCAATAGGTATAGAAGTTGTTCCAACTTCCAGTTTATTTATTCCTGTCACAACCTCTGGTACAAAATAACCTAATCCAATACCAAAGCCCATTGCAAGAAAAATCCAGAGGGTTAAATAACGATCCAATAATGATAATTTTTTTGTTACACCTGCCACAATCAACATCTCC
Source organism: Listeria monocytogenes ATCC 19117 (assembly GCF_000307025.1). Taxonomy (GTDB): domain Bacteria; phylum Bacillota; class Bacilli; order Lactobacillales; family Listeriaceae; genus Listeria; species Listeria monocytogenes_B. Next base: position 2,331,554 of record NC_018584.1, on the reverse strand, counting down.
AAGTAATAAATTTAGTCTTCTTAAACTAGCTTCTTAACGATTGAGGTAACTCATTTTTTTGAAACCATCCAACTGTACTATTCGCAACTTTAACTAATAGCAACATGACTGGTACTTCAACCAATACGCCCACTACTGTTGCTAATGTTGCCCCTGACTGTAAACCAAATAGTGAGATGGCTACTGCTACAGATAATTCAAAGAAATTACTAGCTCCAACCATGCCTGCCGGAGCAGCAATCGAATGAGGCAACTTCCAAAAGCGAGCCCATGTATACGCAATAGCAAAAATAAATAGTGTTTGAATGGTTAGCGGAATTGCAATCAAAAGAATGTGCAGTGGATTATTCAAGATTCTTTCACCTTGAAAAGAAAAAATAATCACTAGCGTTAAGAGAAGCCCAATAATCGTAACCTTATCAAATTTTTTTAGAAATACTGTTTCAAAATAATGAAGTCCTTTATTTTTTATGATGAATGTTCGAGTGACAACACCTAAAAGAAGTGGAATCACTACGAATAAAACAGTCGACAAAATCAATGTATTAATTGGAACAGCTACATTTCCAACACCTAATAAAATAGCAACGATTGGCGCATACAACACTAAAATAATTAAATCATTAATCGCAACTTGAACTAATGTATAAGCTGGATCTCCTTTGGTTAAGTAACTCCAAACAAAGACCATTGCAGTACAGGGTGCCGCACCTAACAATACTGCTCCTGCAACATATTCTTTGGCTAAATCATTTGGGATAATCCCTTTAAATACAACGAAAAAGAAAAATGCTGAAATGGCATACATCGTAAATGGCTTAATTAACCAATTCACTGTACAGGTTACAATCAGACCTTTAGGTTTTTTAGCTGCATTGACAATACTAGTAAAATCTATTTTCAACATCATCGGATAGATCATCAACCAAATTAAGATTGCTGTTGGAATAGATACTTGATAATACTCGAATTTCCCTAAAGTTGCTGGAACAGCTGGCAAATATTTCCCAATTAAAACACCCGTAACCATACACAAAGCCACCCAAAGCGTTAAATATTTTTCAAATATTCCCAATCCTTTTTGTTCTTCTTTTTCCATCATCATCTTCCTCCATCATAAAATTCAAATAAGTGCATGATAGATAGAAAAATTTCTATCTATCAATAAAAAAAATAAAATGCTTCTAATTCAATATATTGTGTAGTGCTTCTCCAGAGATTTCTTCTGCATGCCATTCTACAACCCCATAATGATTATTAGATAATTCTGCTACTTTATCAATCCATGTATTTTCATTTTGTGCTCGGGCTAATAACATTGGATTTGTTGTACCACTTGTTAACATACTGTTATTCACGACCCACCATGTATGAGCAATGCCTGCTCGATCCAAGTCTTCCTGTAGTCGCATAGATTCATAAACAGGTGTTGTTTCAGGTAAAGTGACCATGACCACTTCGGTTTCTTTTCCATCTTGCAAACGAGGTAAGAGACGTTTCACTGATTCTGGTACTTCACCAGATGTCCGCTCTACTTCTTTATGGTAGCTTTGGGTAGAATCAAGTAATAGTAATGTATGTCCTGTTGGTGCGGTATCAATAACTACCACATCACAATCGGCATCATCCACAATCTCTGCAAAAGCTCTGAATACAGCGATTTCTTGTGTACAAGGCGAACGTAAATCTTCTTCTACATAAGCAACATCATCTGGTGACATCGTTTCACGAGCCTTGCTTAATACTTCTTCTGTATAATCTGCTAATTCCTTGTCCTCATCGATATGACTCACCTTGATTTGATCGGATTCAGAAATCACAAATTGTAAATGAGCAGCTGGATCGGTTGTAGCCAAATGAACTTTCTTGCCTTTATCTGCTAAACCAGTGGCAATTGCCGCAGCAATAGTCGTTTTCCCAACGCCACCTTTACCCATTGTAAAAATCACTTTTTTACCAGATTGATGCAACTCATTCACGATGTCTTTCAATCTAGGAAATGCTCTTGGTGTGACTATTTCAGTTAAAAATTCACCTTGATTGGATTTCAACAATTGGCGTAGATTTTCAACACCAGTCACATTGTAAGAACGTAAAGGAATACTGTACTCAGGAAAAGCTTTCAAACTATCTGGCATTTGTGCCAACGCTTCTTGTTGTCCATCATAAATCAATTGAGATACTTTATCTGTTGCTTCCTCTAAGACGCCATTCACTAATAAAACTTGATTTTCAATGCCTATCTCTTGTAATTCTTTAGAAGCTCGATCTGCTTCTAAAAGTGGTGCCTTTTGTGGTCTAGTTACAAGCATTAAAGTTGTTTTTGCTCCATCAGCTAATGTGGCTACAGCATGCTCATAAATTTCCTTTTTATCACCTAAACCAGATAATTGACCTAAGCATGAAGCTCCTGTTGTATTTTCATCCATAAAATTACTCCATGCAGACGGTAACTGTAACATCCTTAACGTGTGACCTGTTGGTGCGGTATCAAAAATAATATAGTCATACTTTTTCTCTGCTTCTGGATCAGTTAAAAAACCAGAAAATTCATTGAAGGCAGCAATCTCTACTGTACAAGAACCAGATAATTGTTCCTCCATATTCGCTAAAGCAGAATCAGGTAGTTTCCCTCTAAATGGTCCTACAACACTTTCTTTATAGTCATCAGCTGCTGTTACTGGATCAAAATTTGCTACAGTTAATCCCGGAACTTCTGGAATTTCTTTCCCTTTATTTGTTAATTCTGTTTGAAAAACATCTTGTAAATTACTTGCTGGATCGGTACTGACTAACATAACTTTTTTCCCACTATCTGCTAAATAAGTAGCAGTGCCACAAGCAGTCGTTGTTTTACCAACACCTCCCTTTCCTGTAAAAAATAGATACTTTGTTAATGGTAGCTGATCTGGTTGGTACAATTTCATGTTTGGTTTCCTCCTTTAAATTTAACATCATCATTCTAAGCAGTTGTTACTTTCTTTGTAGCTGTTACTCTCCCTTTACCCTCACAAGAACATGCAGCATTATCAATCGTATGACAAATACAGTCATCTGTGTTTTGAATTATTGTTTGAATAACACCAGATAATACTTTCATATTCTCCGCATTCAATGAATAGTTGTGCCATGTCCCTGATTTTCTGGCTTGAACAATCCCTGCATTCATTAACACTTTCATGTGATGGGAAAGCGTTGGTTGCGTAAATTCAAAATGCTCTAATAAATCACATGCACAACGCTCACCACAAGAGAGCATATCCACAATTTGAACTCTTTTTGGGTCTCCTAATGCTTTAAAAACTTTTGCTGTTAATTCATAATCCATCTTTCATCCCTCCATACATAGAAGTTCTTCTATATATAATATAGATGTTCATCTATCTATTGTCAATAGATTCTGTCTCACTTAATAAAAAAGCCTATGAGAATTTCTTCTCATAAGCTTTAGTTTCTTCGTTTAGCAACATCCAGATGATGGAGAGCAGCAACTATTTGATTGTTCTTCTTTCTTATCCTCTGAGAAATTAACACCAGTATAGACACTAAACTCCTCATTTGACGGATAACCAGCCATTTTCACAATTTCACCATCTAATAAAACAACTGGTAGTATGTCGGCTCCTTTAGACTGTAACAACTCCCCAATTTTTTCATTTTCTATGAATGCCGCAGGATTACCTGTTAAATTAAAACGCTCTACTTCTACACCATCGGCTTTTTCCAATGTTTGAATAATAGAGGAAACTCGAAGCAATTCTGTATCTACTCCGGGACCACAAACTCCTGTGTCACAACACATTGCTGGTTCATACAACGATACTTTACTCATTTTACATAACTCCTTCTTTTTGTTTTATATTCAATATCTGATGTATTAATTCTTGAAATTCTTCAATGTTCTCTGTTACCAGAGAATAATATTGCCATTTGCCTTCCTTACGTGCGGTTACTACTCCCGCCTCAATTAAAACCTTCATATGATGTGATAGTGTCGGCTGAGTAAAATCAAAATTATCCAAAATATCACATGCACACTTTTCACCAGTTGAAATCATATCTAATATTTGAAGTCTATTAGGCTCTGCAATTGCCTTCATAATTTTTGATAATCCTAAATAATCCATATTCTCACCTCCATATAGATGTTCATCTATATTTAATATAGAACTTTATCTATGTTTTGTCAATGAGTAAAATATGAGTTATCTCGTAAATTATAAAATATCTCTTAAAGCATCTCCTGAAATATCCTCAGCTTTCCATTCAATCACTGCGTAATGATTGTTAGACAGCTCTGCTACCTTATCAATCCAAACTTCTTCATTTTGTGCTCTTGCTAAAAGCATTGGGTTCGTTGTTCCGCTAGAAAGCATGCTATTGTTCACTACCCACCAAGTACGAGCGATTCCCGCTCTCTCCAAGTCATCTTTTAATCGAATTGATTCATAAACAGGTGTTGCTTCGGGTAATGTGACCATTACTACTTCTGTTTCATCCCCATTTTGTAACTTAGGCAGTAGCTTTTGAACAGACTCGGGTATATCTCCAGAAGAACGTTCAATCTCTTTGTGGTAGCTTTGTGTTGAATCTAATAGCAATAGTGTATGACCTGTTGGTGCGGTATCAATCACAACAACATCACTATCTGCTCCTTCAACTATTTCCGCAAACTTTCTAAAAACAGCAATCTCTTGTGTGCAAGGGGAACGTAAGTCTTCTTCAACATATGCCACATCTTCTTCTGACATTGTTTCACGAGCTTTTGTTAATATCTCAGACTGATAATCTGCTAGTTCTTTTTCTTCATCAATATGACTCACGCTAATTTTGTCAGTTTCTGAAATAACAAATTGAAGATGTGCTGCTGGATCAGTCGTTGCTAAATGAACTTTTTTCCCTTTATCCGCTAATGCCATTGCAATTGCTGCGGCTATCGTCGTCTTCCCTACGCCACCTTTACCCATTGTAAAAATAACTTTTTTATCCGTTTTATATAAATTATCCACAATGGCTTGTAAGTGGGGAAATTCTTTTGGTTTAATTGATCCCGTCAATAGTTCTTCTTGATGTTCATTCAATAATTTTCTAATATTTTCAATTCCAGTTAAATTATATGGACGTAATGGTACAAAATATTCTGGATACTTAGCTAAACTTGCTGGCATCTGTTTTAATGCTTCCTGTTGAATAGCATAAAATTCCTCAGAGACTTTATCTGTTGCTTCTTCCAGTACCCCATTAATAATTAATGCTTGATTTTTAATCCCCATTTCTTCCAATTCTTTTGACGCTCTATCTGCTTCTAATAAAGACGTTTTTTGCGGTCTCGTTACCAACATCAACGTCGTTTTCTGACCGTCAATTAAGGTTTTAACAGCTAGATCATACATTTCTTTTTTGTCTACAGCACCTGATAATTGTCCTAAAGGAGCAGTTGCGGTCTCATTCTCATCTAAATAATTATTCCAAGCAGAAGGTAATTGAAGCATTCTCAGAGTATGACCTGTTGGGGCAGTATCAAAAATAATATGATCAAATTTTGTAGAGGCTTCTTTATCCGTTAAAAAATTGGCAAATTCATTAAATGAGGCTATCTCTACAGTACAAGAGCCTGACAATTGTTCTTCCATATTTTCCAAAACTGAATCTGGCAATTTACCACGATAAGGTCCTACAATACTTTCTTTATAGTCATTAGCCGCCTCCACAGGGTCAAAGTTGGCGACAACTAAACCTTCTACATTAGGAATTTTAGTCCCTTTATTTGAGAGTTCTAATTCAAAGACATCCTGCAAATTGCTTGCTGGGTCGGTACTAACCAACATGACTTGTTTCCCTTTGTCAGCTAGATAAGTTGCTGTAGCACTAGCTGTAGAAGTTTTCCCAACGCCTCCTTTACCTGTGAAAAATAGATATTTCGTTAAATGAATTGCCTCTGGTTGATACATTTCCATGATATTTCCTCCTAAATTTTTATTCATTTACACCTGTAAAATTTTCAAATTCTTTTAATGAGGGATAGGCACCAAACTTTTTTACCTCTCCATCCACAATGGTTATCGGTAAGACACTAATGCCATTTTTATCTATTAATGATTTGACTTCCTCATTTTCCAAAAATACATTTGGTTCAATTGTTAAGCTATGACGCTCCACTTCGTAATTTGTTTCTCGTTGAATTTTCTGTAATGTTGGGCTCAAATATAATAGATTTTTATTTACTTCTGCTCCTGTCATCTTGATACCACAACACATCTCTGACTCAAATAAAACTAATGATTTCATTTTATCCCTTCCTCAACCACATAGATGCACATCTATGTGATGCTCAAAAAAATAAGGAGATTGTCTCCCTTAAGACTACTGTTTATTTTTATACTTTTTTGATATCAACTAAGTCTTTTCATTTCAATACGCCTCACCCTTTCATATAGACGGACATCTATGTATAATATAGATGAGAATCTATGTGTTGTCAATATATAATATTTGTTGCTTTTTCCATTAGGTATTTCAATTTATTGTTGAATACCTAATTTGAAAGGAGAAAACATGAATATTTCAGAAGAAAAAAAAGTCATTTACCATCTTATGCAAGCAATTATGACTGAAAGACGACAACTAACTGAACAATATTTTGACTTAAAAGAGCGATTAAATGAGCTTAGTCAAACTAACACGAATGTTCACGAAAATAATGAATATTCGACAATGAGACAAAATCATATTAAAAAAGAAGATATTGAGAACGCTAAGTACTTATTAGCAAAAAAAGAAGGAAAATCCTACCTTCCTTACTCAAAAATAGCATTACAAATTTCTCATCTTCTTAAAAGTCATGGTGTGCCACTAAGTAATAAACAAATATATGAAAAATTGATTAATGATTTTCAACTATCTATCAACTACTCAAATTTGACGAACAATATTTTACCAAGAATGAATTCAGATTCTTCTATAAACGTCGAGAAAGTGACTCGAGGTTACTGGCAGTATAAATTAAATAATTAGTAAAGGATGATTCAATCATGAAATCAGAAGTTGAAGTTAACTATTTATTTGTTAGTTATGTACAGCAATCTATTAAAAATTCTGCCAGTGCTTGCCTAAAAAAGAAACAAAAATATTCTCATACCTACTTTCCAACTGATTCATTAGAAGATATTATGAGAAGCAGTATATCCGAATCTTATTTATCTCTTGATTTTATCTCAGAATCTGAAATTATGAATCTAGAAAATTTCGCTGAGAACGAAGCGCTATCTAGGGCTATTGAACAACTAAACTTCAAAGAAAAAAAACTACTTTATGAAAAATATATTCAATGTAAAACAGATAGTGAAATTGCCCGAATTTTTGATATCAGCCGTCAAGGAGTCTCTATATTCAGAAAAAGATTATTAAAAAAACTTGAGGTATTTTTAAAAAGATAATCAATGGTGTAACAATCGTGCTCCCCCTTCCTTCTTTCACCTAACATTAAGGAAGGGGGGATATAATGAAAAATTTCTTACCACTAATTGAACAAGCCAAAAAAGGGGATGAACAAGCTATGGAATTGTTACTTAAAGATTTCAAGCCCTTGCTAATTAAAGAAGCATCCAGACAAGGCTATTTGGATGAAGATTGCTTTCAAAACTTAACTGAAACTTTTATAAAAATAGTCCGCAATTTTGATCCAGAAAAATACCTTGGTTAAATTAGAGAGACAGGCTACTTTGCCTGTCTCTTTTCTATCTTTTTTGAAAAAGATCAGAATTATGTTGCTTTTATTTCTTCTTTTTCCAATTTACTTATAGAAACATTGTTCTTTGATAATTGAATAATCTTCTATCAAATACGTTTTCTTTGTATTGAGCAACGCTTGAAAAGCGCCATGACCGTGTATTTTATTGCGAGCGATTTTTTTCAAGCAAAGTAGACTTGTCACCTACTGCCACGACATGCAAAGAATATAATGATACTTCTGTAAAGCTCGCCATAAACTGGGGAGAGGTGAAACTCCTATGATATCTTTTGACAAAAGATAATTTGATAGAAGAAAAGAGACAAATTTACAGATAACTATTTAAGATATTGAAGCTTAAACACATATTTATATTTATCCAATTTATAAAATCAAAACGATATTTGTAAGAAGTAAGATTTTAACTCATCAATATTTTTCTAGGAAATGGGAGCTGGAAGTCTTATAATCAATATACAGTATTTGCTTCTAGCTCGCATCCCTTGAAACATATACTATATCTGAAAGAAAGGTTGAATAAAATTTTATTGATTAATTTTGAATATTCTATTAGTCTCAGAAAGGAAATTGCCTATGAATACTCCTGATAAAGTACCTTTGATTCTTGGTAGATATGTGAACCAACAAACCTTAATGAAAGAGCTGCATATTGGTTTCGACACGTTAAAAATGCTTCATCTAAACGGTTTAGAAGCGGTTATTATCGGGAGACAACATTTATATGACCTAGAAGACTTAAAGAACGTTTTAAATCAATTAAAAAGCGCTGAACATAAATAGGGAATAAAAACGAATATTAAAATCTTACAAACAACAAAATATCCTAATCCAAATAATGAATTAGGAAGGAAGATTTTATATGTCAGTATCTTTTAAACAATACACTAAGTATAATCAAAAGCTTTGGAAATTCCAATGTTACCTTGGAAAAACGGAATTTGGTGAAGAAGTACGCACTACTAGAAGTGGTTTCCAAACAAAAAAAGAAGCCCAGCAAACTTATCGACAGTTACAACTTGATTTTGATAAAAATAAGTTAAAGATGAATGGTAATATTACGTTTAAAGAGCTTTATGAAGAATTTATTGAACAATATCGTTTAAAAGTAAAACCATCTACTATCATGATAACAAGAAGAGCGATTGAAGATCATGCACTTGAATACTTCGGAAATAAAATGCTTAAAGACATTTCAGTCCGATTTTGTACTCAAGTCAATCGTCGCTGGATAAGAGATGGTTATAAGCAAGCTTATTATTTCCGCAGGGCTGTTGCTCAAATTTTACAATATGGTGTTCAACAGGAATTGATTCTTGAAAATCCCATGCGTAAAACTGAACCAATCAAACGTCAAGAAATTGATGAACATTTAGTCGCTACAGAAACAATGACTGTTTATACACCAAAAGAATTAGCTATTTTCTTGGAGTCTTGTAAAAAACATGGCAATATGAAAATCGAAACCTATTTTCGTATTTTAGCCTACACTGGTGCAAGAAAATCTGAAATACTTGCCTTAGAATGGAACGATATTAATTTTGATAACAACAAATTAACAATCAGTAAAACATTGGCAGAAGTTGAGTACGATCCAAAATCTAAAAAAACTAAAGTAGCCAGTCAAAGCGCCAAAACAAATGCCGGTAAAAGGACTATTTCAATTGATTTAGAAACGATGGCTATGTTACAGGAATGGCGAACTAGACAGCAGTTTGAGTTTAAGGTTTTGGGAATTAGAGCAACGAATAAGCATCAGCTAGTCTTCCCTAATAAAGATAATCTTTTTTGTCGCCCCGGTCAGCCAAATGACTGGTATGATGTCATAGCGACTAAGTACAACTTAAAACGAATTACACTTCATGAATTTAGAAAAACACATGTCTCTCTTTGCGCAATGGCTGATATGAACTTAGAGGATATTATGTACCGAGTTGGTCATAAAGATTCTAAAATGACTCGTCAGGTCTATAACTACTTCTATCCTGAACGTGAAGAACGCAGTGCAGATCAATTCGCACAATTCATTGAAAAAGAGAAATATTTATTTTAATCGCTGTTGTAGTTAGTTTTGTAGTTAGTTTGCTTTTACGAAAAAAAGAAGCACTAGAAACATTGATAAATCAACGTTTCTAGTGCTAAAAAAGGCTTTAGCCAACACTGCCTTCCATCATTTCGGTTATGAAAATGCAGAAATTCGTTCTATGACATGGGTAGAAAAAACTTTAGAGAAAGAAATCAACCACTTTCTAACTACTAAAAAAACGACAAAAATGAGCGATTTAATTCCAACTATGTTAGAGTCAGAACTAACAACTAAACTACCGCATGTAACAGAAAGAATCACGAGCAAAATGACATTGTTTGTATCGAGTGAAGAAGGCAAAATTCAAATTAAACAAATGCTACAAAAATTCTTTGAAGAACACGGCAAAATGGGAAGCATGGCTAGAATGTTTATTAATATCGATAGCTTTTCTGAAAAAATTCAACAAGAAGGCTTAAAACTCATCGGGCAAGAAGACACTAAAAATCTAATTAATCAACTTCTAACAACAGAATGGAAAAATTTCGAAGCAAAAGAATTACAAGAGCTTATCCCGACTGAAAAGCAAGCTCATTTAGCTGGACAACTTACTTCTGAACTTATCCAAACTTTTCCTCACGAGAAATTATTTAATCAGCCCATTCAAGTGATGCTACGTGGCTATGAAGCAGCTATTACAGAAAAAGTAATTCCTTTTGCAGTAGAGAGGATGCTTGATTTTGTAGCAACACATAGTGCAGAAATAGTAGAGAGAATGGACTTGGCGAAACTCGTTGAAACACAAATTGCCACTTTTTCTTTACCTGAAATCGAAAAACTTGTTGTAGAGATTTCTGGTAGAGAGTTAAAAATGATTACTTATTTAGGTGGGATTTTAGGTGGATTTATTGGAATTATCCAAGGTGTTCTCGCAATGTGGATTTAGTTCTTTTATACTGGAATAACCGGCGACTTTTTGTTATAGTGAAACAGAAGTGACAAATACAGATATTTGGAGGATTTATCAATGGCAGTTAATATTTATGATTTAGCACATGATTTAGACAAAGGAATTCGTGAAACACCTGAATTCATCAGCTTACAAGATGCATACCGTGAAGTAAACGAAAATGCAGATGCAAAAGCAAAATTCGAACGTTTTCGCGATGTTCAAGTAACTATCCAAGAAAAACAAATGACTGGTCAAGAAATTGACGACGAAACAGTAGATGTAGCACAACAAGTAGCGCAAGAAGTTCAAGAAAACGAACTAATCGTTAAATTAATGGAAAAAGAGCAAGCGATGAGTACAATTATCAATGATCTAAATCGCATTATCATGACGCCATTACAAGATCTTTATAATGTAGCTAATGATTAATTTTCATTAAACCAAGTGGCTCTATTATTTGTTATTTATTTAGCAGATAATAGGGTCATTTTTTTATTGGAAATGCTTGTACCTAACGTAATAGTACGATATAATAAGAACGTATATTCGGTTTTTATAGGAGGCGAAAGTCATGAAAGAAATCCAATTTTTACATATGGCTGATTTACATTTAGATAGTCCTTTCATCGGGCTTTCGACACTACCACAGCCGCTTTTTTCTGCCATACAAGAAAGCACATTTCAATCATTAGAACGAATTACAACTGTGGCGATAAAAGAAGCAGTAGATTTCGTTTTAATTGCTGGAGATATATATGATAGTGAAGATCAAAGTGTCCGTGCTCAAGCGCGTTTTTCAAAAGAAATGAAACGGTTAGAAGTGGCGAACATCCCCGTGTTTATGATTCATGGAAATCATGATTTTATAGAAAAGCATAAAGAAAAACTCACATTACCAAGCAATGTGCACGTTTTTTCAGAGCAAGTAGAAGTAATGTCGCATAAAACCGCCACTGGTGTGAGCGTTAATATTTATGGATTTAGTTATAATGAACGTCATATTCGCTCAAGCCGAGTAGATAAATACAAGATTCAAGGTAATGCTGATTTTCACATTGCGTTATTACATGGCTCAGAAGTATCTAGTAGCGAAGAACATGATGTGTACGCCCCATTTCGTGTACAAGAAATTAGCAAAAAAGGTTTTGACTACTGGGCACTAGGTCATATTCATAAGCGACAATTGCTTGCAGAGTCTCCTAGCATTTATTACCCAGGAAATATTCAAGGTCGAAATCGCAAAGAATCAGGTGAAAAGGGCGCCAGTATCATTACATTATCAGAAGCAAGTACAACCATTGATTTCATTGGAACAAGTCCGATTATTTGGGAAGAAGCTGTAATTACCTTACCAGAAAATAGTGAGATAAATGCCTTTTACCGAGAAACTACTAAGTTGTTAGAGAGCTATCAAGGAAGAAGTCACTCTTATTTTCTTCATATAATTGTTAAGATGGAAAATAAACAAAAAATCGATACGAATGATTGGTTACAAATGCTTCAAGAAGAAGTAGAAATCACAGATAACACATTTGTATGGGTACACAAATTAACAACGGAGATAACGAATCAAAGTAATTCACAAACATGGTACGAATCACATTTAGCAGGAGAAGAAATCAAGCATTCGTTTGAGACACTACAAGATGAATCTGCTTTTTATCAAGCAGTAGAGGCTCTGTATCTTGAAAGTGGAGTGAGTAGATACTTGGATGATTTGTCTGAAATTGATCGTGAGAGGCTACTACATGATGCTTTAATGGAATTAGGGAGGACGCTTGCAGAAGTGGAAGGTGATGATAAATGAGAATAACATCTATTGATATCATTGGTTACGGAAAATGGTCCGATGCTCATTTTAATAATATTGCCAATTTCCAAGTATTCTATGGTGAAAATGAAGCCGGAAAATCAACTATTATGGCTTTTATACATAGTATTTTGTTCGGTTTCCCAACGAAACAACAATCGATACCGCGCATGGAGCCAAAAAACGGTGGACCATATGGTGGAAGATTAACACTAGAAGACACACCTTTAGGAAAAGTCATCATTGAACGCTTGAAAGGAAAAGCAACGGGAGATGTTCGGATATATTACGGGGATGGCCAAACCGCTGGAGAAGAAAAATTACCAGAAATTATCGGTGAAATTGATCGAAACACTTATGAGGCTATTTTTTCATTTGATATACACGGACTACAAAATATTCATCAATGGAAAAAGAAAGAATTTGAACGCTATTTGTTAGCAACTGGAACAACAGGATCGGACGCTCTTCTAAAGGCAGCCGAAGCATTACAAAAAAAATTAGATAGTCTATATAAACCAAGTGGGCGAAATCCACTAATTAACCAACAACTAAAAAAAGTAAAAGAAGCCCAACAAGCTTTTCAAAACGCAAAAAAACAAAATGCGCAATATGAACAATTAATCAATGAGAAAGAGCAAGCGATAGTAAGACAAACAGAGCTACAAAAAGAAAAAACAACAATGCGAGTTGAGTTAGATGCATTAGCAACATTAGCGGATTTGTGGCCGTTATACCAAGAATGGAAAGCACTCAGTAACAAAGCTTCTGAAACAACAGAAGCTACTTTTCCGCCTGATGGAGTTATTCGTTTAGAACACTTGAATCTCCGAGAAAAAGAATGGCAAAATCAACTTATCCAACTAGAAGAACGCCAAAAAAATCTAATTAGCAACAATAATTATGAACATAGTGCTTTTTTTGCCGAAAATGAAGCAGAAGTTACTTATCTAATCGAAACTTATGCAGCTTTTGGAGAGCGAGAAATCCAGTTAAAGAATTTAAAGCAAGAGATTAAGTTTCAGCAAGTCGACACAAAACAACCACTTAGAATATGGTCGAGCGAATTAGAACAAACAATGATTCACTTAAAAGAAAAAGAACAGTCCCACAAAGAGCAACAACATGATATCCAGCTAAAATTAAAATTCACTAATAACTCCGAAGAAAAACTCCAAAAAAAGATTGATCAAATAGAAGCGGAGATGTGGGATAATAAAACATTCCAACAAGCAAAAGAAAAAATGCAGGATAGTCCTAAAACTTCTAAAACTAAGACGATGGTTTCCTTGGGCATATTTGCAGTAGCGTTCGTCTTGATGATAGTTTTCCAAGCTATTTGGAGTGTAGCACTTGTTTTTGTTTCTGCACTTATAGTGGGTTATGCTTTTATTACTACTGGAAAATCTTCTCCAACAAATAATGAGCAAATTCTAGCTTTTTTAGAACAAAAGAAAATAAGACAAGAATGGCAACAACTTTTGAACGAAATGGATATGGTTGCTTCACAAATTGCTGAATTAAGAGCAGCTGAGAATAAACTAAGCGAAAATATCTACCAACATACGATGGAACTTAGACACTTCTTTTCTGACTTGGGAATAAACACTGAACCTAGTTCGAACTGGCATTACGAACTTAGCATCTACAAAAAAAACAGTGAAAAAAGGCAATTAGCAATGGAACTTATCTCCAAACTAGAACCATTAGCAGAGAAGCAAGAAGCATATAGAGCAAGATTAGAAAACTTAAAATTGCCTATAGATTATACGGACACGGAAGAAAAAATTACTTTTCTTCGTCAAGGTTTGCTCTATTATCGAAACCACCTAACTGAAAATGCAAAGCTCGCTGAAAAATTAGAACAAGTAACGATGCAATTAGACTTAGTTAAACAAGATTTATTACTTGTAAAGAAAGAAAAGGCAGACTTGCTAGAACGTGCGAATGTGAGTAACGAAGAAGACTTTCGTATGGCTGCAATGCGCGTAAAAGAAGAACAGAAGTGGCGTGAACGATTAGTTTTAATAGAAGCGCAACTTGAACCAGAAAAGCGAGAAGCTCTAAATAGATATGAAAATCAAGCAACTATCAAAGAAAAAGAGCTCCAATTAGAAGAATCACTGCGGCAAATAGAATTAGAACAAGAGCAACTTCACGCCTCACTCGCAGCACAAAACCATGCAATAGACAAATTGGAAGAAGGCGGGACTTTCGCTGTATTGATGCAAGAATTTTATTCAGAAAAAAGCAAATTACAACAAATCTCAGCTGAGTGGACAGAAACAAAACTAGCGCTTCAAATGTTGCAAAACACGATGCAGCAGTTACAAGAAGGAAAACTTCCAAAAACATTAAAACTGGCAAGTGAATATTTTAATCATTTAACTAGTGGGAACTATAGGAAAGTATACTTACAAGATAATAGGCTTCAAGTAGAAAGTAAGGATAGAATTCCGTTCTTCCCGGAAGAACTTAGCCAAGCGACTAAAGAGCAGCTATATTTGGCTATTCGTTTTGCGCTAATTGATGTTATTCACAAAGACTTTCCACTACCAATCATTATTGATGATGGATTTGTGCATTTTGATTCCTCGAGAATGGGGCAAATGATGCAGCTGCTTCAAAAACGAAAAAGTGAAAACCAAGTCATTTTTTTCACATGCCATCAAGAAACTCGCAAATATTTTTCCAGTGAGGACATACGCGTGCTATAATGGGTGAAGAAACTTCTTACTACAGAAAGAAAGAAGGCGATACAATGGAAAAAAGATTATTAGATTTTGAAGTTGGAGAAACAGTAGACCTATTCTTGCTAATTAAATCAAGTGTAAAAGGGACGGCTAGCAACGGAAAGCCATTCTTGAGTCTTGTTTTACAAGATAAATCAGGTGAATTAGAAGCAAAACTATGGGATGTTAAAGAAAGTGATGAAGCGAATTACGGGGTACAACAAATAGTTCATCTTATGGGTGATATTCAAAATTATCGTGGGCGAAAACAATTGAAAATCCGCCAAATTAGACAAGCTACAGCACTGGACGGTGTTAGTGCTAGTGAATTCATGGAAACCGCGCCAATTAATAAAGAAGAAATGGCTGATGAAATCACACAATATATTTTCGAAATGAAAAATGCGAATTTGCAACGAATTACGCGCGCATTGCTTAAAAAATATCAAGATGATTTTTATGATTATCCGGCGGCAATGCGTCATCATCATGAATTTGTTTCCGGCTTGAGTTTTCATGTAGTTTCGATGTTACGACTTGCAAAATCAGTTGCCGATCTTTACCCATCTGTTAACCGAGATTTATTATACGCAGGTGTGATTTTACATGATTTAGGAAAAGTCATTGAGCTTTCAGGCCCTGTATCAACGACGTATACACTAGAAGGTAATTTAATTGGCCATATTTCTATCGTAGTAGAAGAAGTGAGTAAAATTGCGGACGAACTTTCGATTGATGGTGAAGAGGTCGTGGTTTTAAAACATGTTCTTCTTTCTCATCACGGCAAAGGTGAATGGGGTAGTCCAAAACCACCACTTGTGCGTGAAGCAGAGATTTTACACCAAATTGATTTAATGGATGCTTCCTTGAACATGATGGATAAAGTACTAAAACATACAAAACCTGGTGAATTCAGTGAACGAGTATTTGGGTTAGATAATCGTTCGTTTTACAATCCTATATTTGAATAAAAAAACACGCTTGGAAATTTCCAAGCGTGTTTTTTAGTGCTTATTTAGATGAGTCGCTATCACTGGATGAAGAGCCATCAAAATCTTTAAAAGCATCTTTCAAGTCTTTATCTTCCACTTTTACGTTAGCATCTTTGTATTCTTTTTTAAGCGTTTTTTGCATGTTCTCAGTAGTTAGTTGAGACTCAAGGTAAGAAGCTTTTACAGCTTTTTTATCTTTTTCGAAAGTTGTTTTTGTTGCAGGTTTGTCCATTTGGATGATGTGGTATCCGTATTGTGTTTTTACTGGAGCGCTGATGTCGCCTTTGTTTTTAAGGGCATAAGCTGCTTTTTCAAATGCAGGATCCATCTTACCAGGACCGAATGGAGCTAATTGTCCACCATTGTCTTTAGTAGCAGTGTCTGTAGAGTATTCTTTTGCTAAATCAGCAAATTTTGCGCCGTCTTTCAGTTTTTGTTCAACTTCTTTGGCTTTGTTTTCATCAGCTACAAGAATATGGCTTACAGTAATATCTGGTTGCCATGTTTCATAGTATTTTTTAAGTGTTTTGTCGCTAGTGTCAGTATTGGCTTCAGTAGCTTTTTGAACTAACAAGTTGTACTTAAGTTGGCTTTTGAATGATTTCTCCGTTAAGCCACTTTGAGCTAAAACTGCAGAGAATTGATCTCCGTATTGTGATTTATACTCGTTGAATTTCTTATCAACATCTTCGTCGCTTACTTTGTATTTATCTCCAAGAATTTTTTCGAAAGTAAGTTGTTGTACAAACTCAGAACCATATTTATCTTTCATTGCGTCGTAAAGCTCATCTTGCGTTACATCGCCAGAGTCTGTCTTAACGACATCTCCACCGCCACCGCACGCTGCTAGACTGAACAATGCCATCATCATGACAAGTCCAAGAATTAATTTCTTCTTCATTAAATAAAACACACTCCTTAGTTGTTGGAATAATTCCCGCTTAACACAATAACTATCATAACATAAATTAAAGGTAAAAAGAAAAGATGAAAGAAATTTAATGATATTCTTATGGTTTAGTCAGAAATTAAAACAGAAAATCCGCGTTCTGCACTTTCGATAAAGCAATTCTTCGGCATTTTCCATAATTTTTTAATATGTGTAAAATCAGAAAAGCTCATTCCAAAGTGGACAGATAGTAATATCAGGAACATACCTGAATGTCCGATGGGCGTTAAAAGCATTAACACGATTAAAATAGTAGTTATAATCACAAATGGTAGAATTAACGAAAAAATGTAATGCCATTTTGGTATTATTCGCTTAATATTTAATTTAATACAAGGAAGGAAAAAGAAGTGAATACGCCACTGAATAACAGTTCCTTCACGGTATTTAAAACATCCAAGAATATGAAGTAATTTATGAATTGGGTAAATTAATATAATACCTAAAAAGCTAGCAAGTTGATAATCATTTGTAAGTTGATCAGGATAGATTAAATGTTGTGTTAAAAAACAAATACATACGGCAGCTAGCCAGACAAGAATTCCTTTTAGGAAAAGTCGATTAAATTCGTCTCGTCGCTCTGTGTTGATTGATTTTAGGCAGCGCATTGTAAGCTTTCCTCCAGTTATAGCTAAAATAGTGCTCTTCCATCAGAAGGCACCATAGTATTGTATGCTCAAATGCTACAAAATTCAAGCTTTTTTTAGAGAATTTATTGTCTAATTATGACGTTTTTTTGAAAGGGACTTTAGACAAATAAAAAAACTGAGCAGTCGCCCAGTTTCTCTACTTATTTATTATCTTTTTTTAGCGTTTTTTCTAAGTCGGAAATTGTTTTTTGCATATCTTTAATCTCGTCTTTTAGGCGTTTCTTCTCAGGTTCCATTTCTTCATTCCATTTGGAAACAGATTCCATGATGTCAGAAGAAACATCTTTTAATAAAGTGGAACCTTCTGTGCCGAGAACTTGAACGGATTGGATAAGTTCATTTGCATTATATGCGAGTTCTTTCAAAATAACACTTGCTTCACCTGATTTAGCGACAATATCTTTTCGAAGCTCATTGCCGGATTTTGGAGCAAATAATACCGAGGCTGCGGCTCCAATTGCCCCACCAGCTAAAATACCGAAAATAAGTGATTTTTTATTCATTTATACTCCACTCCATCCATAAAGTCATTTTAGTCTACTTTTGCTGCAATAAGTTCAGCAATTTCTTGGTAACGTTCTTGTGTATACCAGTCTGCGTTATCTTTCCATTTTAACCCAAAGTCGTCTGATTTGCTATACCTTGGTATTAAATGGATATGACAATGAAAAACAGATTGGAAAGCAACTTCTTCATTATTATTTAAAATATTTAATCCTTGAATCGGTAAAGCTTCTTTTAATGCCCGCGCGATTTTTGGTACGCGGCGGAATAATTCAGCGGCCGTTTCATCGGGTAAATCGAATGTGTTCCTAGCATGTTTTTTGGGAATTACGAGTGTATGACCTTCTGTAACTTGGCCTAAATCGAGGAAAGCATATACTTCATCATCTTCATACACTTTGGCAGAAGGAATTTCGCCACGAACTATTTTGCAGAAAATGCAATCGTCCATTAAGTATGACCACCTTTCATTACATATAATTATGTACTATTTTAATTTAACATAAAAAGCAGTGAAAAGCATGTGTTAGATAGTAGGTGGTGGATTATTTTGACAGTTCAAGGGACGAATATGCTATTATTAACTAAAGATTACGTAAGGAGGTATGGAAATGGCTTTAGTAGAAGTTGAACACCTGACGGGCGGGTATACCAAACGTCCAGTCTTAAAAGATATTTCGTTTGCGATTGAAGAAAAACAAATTGTTGGCTTAATTGGGCTAAACGGGGCAGGGAAAAGTACGACCATTAAGCATATAACTGGTCTAATGCATCCTAAACAAGGAACGATTAAAATCAATAATCACCAATTAGTGGAAGATACAGAAACATATAGAAAGCAATTCTCTTATATCCCTGAAACACCTGTATTATATGAAGAATTAACCTTAAAAGAACATTTAGAATTAACAGGTATGGCTTATGGTATATCAGAAGAAGAACTGCAAGCAAGAATGAAGCCTCTTTTAAAGGAGTTTCGTTTAGAGAAAAAACTTAATTGGTTTCCAGCCCATTTTTCTAAAGGGATGAAACAAAAAGTAATGATTATGTCGGCTTTCTTAATTGAACCTAAATTATATATCATTGATGAGCCTTTTGTTGGTTTAGATCCACTTGGTATTCAGTCATTACTTAACTGGATGGACGAAATGCGTAGTAAAGGTGCAAGCATTTTAATGTCAACGCATATACTTGCAACGGCTGAGAAATATTGCGATACGTTCATTATTATTCATCAAGGCGAGATTCGCGCAGAGGGAACGCTGAAAGACTTGCAAACAAACTTCGAAATGCCGGGAGCTTCACTTGATGAAATTTACATTCAGTTGACAAAGGAAGAGGAAGCTGATGAAGATGATATTTGACAGCAAAGCGCTTTGGAAAGAACGTTTTAGTGCCTATACGACCGAAGTCATGCGCTATCTTCGTTATATGTTTAATGATCATTTGCTTTTTGTGCTTGTGATTGGACTTGGAGCGGGGATTTTTTATTACGCTGGTTGGGTGAAGACGCTTGAACCCACATTTCCCGTTATTCCGTTAATGGTTATTTTACTCACTGCTTCAATTGCCATTAGTCCTGTTGCCACGTTGCTGAAAAAACCGGATATTGTTTACTTAATTGTACAGGAAAAAGCAATGGATAGTTATTTTACCCAAGCAAAAATAGCGAGCTTCTTTATGCAATTATATGTTTTTGTAATTGTGCTTGGGGTTTGTATGCCGATGTATGTGGAAGTGACAAAGGTTCCGTACAGCCAGTTTTTCACTTTGTTTATTGTCCTCAGTATGCTAAAAGTGTGGAACATTTATTTTGGTTGGGAAAGTATGAAATTAGAAGAGGCGGATACAACGTGGATGTTTATTCGTGTTATCCTTAATGCTATTTTAATTTATATTGCGTTAGTCGCCGCACCTTACATTTCTATTCCTTTGGTTTTGGTAGTACTTGTGGCGAGTTACTACTGGCTTCGAACTAAAACGGCAAAAGTAACTTTACGCTGGGAATATTTAGTGGATAAAGAAGAAGCGCGGATGAATCGGTTCTATCGTTTAGTGAATCTATTTACGGATGTACCTCATTTGCGAGGAACGGTTCGGAGACGGAGTTATCTCGATTTTCTTTATCAGCCAATTCCTTATGCGAAAAGAAAAACATTTGCTTATTTGTTCAGTCGGACATTTATTAGAACAAATGAATATGCCGGTCTTTACATTAGACTTACCGTAATTGCCGTGATTTTACTCGTGTTTGTTCAAGGTTTTTATTTAAATATCATTTTCTCACTACTATTTTTGTATTTAACTGGTTTTCAATTCATCCCGATGTTAAAACATTATGATGCACAAATTATGCTACGACTTTATCCGATTAATGATCGTTATCGTCATCGCAGTTTTATTCACTTTCTTCGGATTTTGTTACTCGCTCAAGCACTACTCTTTAGTGTGATTGGCATTGCACAAAATGGGACCATCAGTGGGATGATCATTTTAGGAATTAATTTGGCTTTTGTAGTTATCTTTACGTTCCTTTATGCACCAGTCAGAATGAAAAAAATGTACGAATAAAAAAAGCGATTTGGATGAGTGGTCCAAATCGCTTTTTCCTATTTAGCATCATGGGAAAATTCTGGATAATGATAAATATCTTCATGTGAGAATCCAGATTGAGTATTATTTTTTTTCATGATATTGGTAATTTCTTTGGATAAAGGTGTTTTTTTCCAGTCATGAAAAAATACTTCAGAATCCCAAAAGGAAATAATTAAAAATTTATTCATATTCATCGCTTTTGTGAGTTTTGTACTTTGCAAGCCAGGCGTTTCACTAAAATGCAAACTCGCTCGTTGATACATTTGCAAGAAAATAGGGATTTCTTCATCGCGGAGGTGGATATATTCAAAGACGACTACTCCAAAACCTTTTAAGGAACCACTGCTTTGCAATACTCGATACTCAGCGCCTTCTTGGAAAAGTTTTTCACCAGTCGACTCTTGATACAAAAGTGATTGGGAAAAGTTTTGTAGAAGTGTCACATTTCCGCCAGTATAATTTGCCATTAATTGACGAAGGTAGTGCTCCGTTCCAGTCGTGATAAATACTTTTTTCATAATAAGTCCTTCTTTCAGTTTTATTCCATTAAGAAAAATGATTACACCTTTATTTTCCACGTTTTTCATAATTGAAACAGCTGATAGGCAATTTGTTTGGTTTTATACAAATTTTCTAGTATCCTTTTATCTGGAGAAGTTATTTATTGTTCTGTTGCCTATTGTGTGTAAATGAACAAAGAAGGGAAGCGACTCGATGACAAAAATAACGAATGATTTATTTTTAAAAGCAGCGCGAAAAGAACAAGTTGACCGAATTCCGGTTTGGTATATGAGACAAGCAGGGAGATCCCAACCAGAATACCGCAAATTAAAAGAAAAATACTCTCTATTTGAAATTACTCATCAGCCAGAAATATGTGCTTACGTAACCAAATTACCAGTAGATCAATATGGTGTTGATGCAGCCATTTTATACAAAGATATTATGACACCACTTCCGGGGATGGGAGTAGACGTTGAAATCAAATCTGGTATTGGTCCAGTCATACATAATCCTATTAGATCTTTCCAAGATGTAGAAAAACTGACAATGTTCAAACCAGAAATAGAAGTTCCTTATGTCCTAGATACGATAAAATTATTGGCAGATGATATGCTAGATGTACCTTTAATTGGCTTTGCAGGTGCACCATTTACTTTGGCTAGCTATATGATAGAAGGTGGTCCATCGAAAAATTATCACCAAACAAAAAGTTTTATGTATCGCGAGCCAGAAGTTTGGGCAATACTAATGGAAAAACTTGGTCGAATGACTGCGAATTATTTAATTGCGCAAATTAATGCGGGCGCTTCTGCGGTGCAATTGTTTGATTCTTGGGTAGGGGCACTTAGTCGAGCTGACTATGCTGAATACATTCGACCAGTAATCGAAATGATTGTTAGAGAAGTGAAAGCAGTTCATCCAACAACCCCAATTATTATGCAAGCAGTTGGCGCGAGTCATCTTTTAGCAGAATGGGAAACAATGCCGCTTGATGTTGTTGGCGTCGATTGGCGTGAAACCATCACAAGTGCTCGGAAAAAAGTTCCAACAAAAGCAATTCAAGGAAATCTGGATCCGTCCACACTTCTTGCACCAGAGAAATGTTTAAAAGAAGCAAATCGTATTTTGCAAGAAGGCGTACTAGAACCAGGTTATATTTTTAATTTAGGACATGGCGTTTTCCCGGAAGTACCACCAGAAATGTTGAAGAAACTAACTAATTACATCCATGAACGTAGCGAAATTCTATTAAAAAAGGATGATATAAAATGACTAAAAAAGTAGGTCTACTTGTAATGGCATACGGGACACCGTACAAAGATGAAGATATTGAACGTTACTATACAGATATTCGTCATGGTCATAAGCCAAGTGAAGAAATGATTGCGGATTTGCGCGGAAGATACCATGCAATTGGTGGATTATCTCCACTCGCAAAAATTACTGAAGCACAAGCCTATGGATTAGAAAAAGCGTTAAATGAATCGCAAGACGAAGTAGAATTCAAGGCATATATCGGTTTAAAACATATTGAACCTTTTATTGAAGACGCTGTAGAAGCTATGCATAAAGATGGAATAGAAGAAGCAATCTCGATTGTTTTAGCGCCACACTACTCTAGCTTTAGCGTCGAAGCTTACAACAAAAGAGCA
The DNA here is from genome assembly GCF_000307025.1 of Listeria monocytogenes ATCC 19117. Classification (GTDB taxonomy): domain Bacteria; phylum Bacillota; class Bacilli; order Lactobacillales; family Listeriaceae; genus Listeria; species Listeria monocytogenes_B. Next base: position 2,308,441 of record NC_018584.1, on the reverse strand, counting down.
AAAGATGCAGCTGATAAACTAGGTGGCCTTCGTATCAAAGCAATCAATGATTGGTACAAACAACCCAAATTTATTCAAATGTGGGCTGATAGAATTAACGAAACAGCAAAACAAATTCCAGCTGATGAATTATTGGATACTGTTTTAATTGTTTCCGCACACAGTTTACCGGAGAAAATTAAACAACATAATGACCCGTACCCAGATCAACTGCAAGAAACAGCAGATTTCATTTTCGAAAAAGTAGTAGTACCTCATTACGCGTTAGGTTGGCAAAGTGAAGGGAAAACTGGGGAGCCGTGGCTCGGACCTGATGTACAAGATTTAACAAGAGAACTTTACGGTCGAGAAAAATATAAACACTTTATCTATACACCAGTTGGATTTGTGGCTGAACATTTAGAGGTTTTATATGATAATGATTATGAATGTAAAGTAGTTACCGATGAAGTGGGCGCGATTTATCACCGACCACCAATGCCAAACTCGGACCCAGAATTCTTAGAAGTATTAAGGACGGTTGTTTGGGAAAAATATAGCAATTAAATAAAGTACTTGCCGGGATATTCGTTATTCCGGCATATTTTTTTAAAACAAAGAAAACGTTTTCAATATTTTTAGCTAAATACTATGAAGTTTTAATCAAATTCTCATCTTCACCGGGCATAATGATAACTATAGAAAGACAGGAGGTTCACCCAAATGAAAAACAAGGCAGAAAAACAAAGAATTGCCACTAATTTGTCACTTTATATGAAAATAAATGGATACACTCATAGAACATTCGCGCTTGCAGTCGGGATTTCTCAAAACACTTTAAAAGCATTGATGATTGGGAAAATGAGAAACGAAAATAAATTCCAAAAATACATATCGCAAATTACAGAAAGTTTGGCACTTGAAGAAAAGTTCTTTGAACAACCGAAAGAAGCGATTACAGCAGCACCTATCACTTTTCAAGATACAAACAAAATGCATCTTGGAGATGAAAAATTCAACGCTATCAGCTTAATGTTGAAAATTGGCGAAATTCATTACGAATCATAAAAGCTTGGGACTAATTGTCCCGAGCTTTTTTATATGGCGCAAAATAGTAAGATTCAGGGCTTGACGAACCTACCTAACTCACGTAAAATGAAGACAATTTTCAAAATAGGAGTGTGGCACATGATTAGAAAACTAACTGTATCTGATAATGAAGAAGTAATGGCACTTTTAAAACCCGAAGCAACCCTCAACTTATTTATTATTGGGGATATCGAAAATTTTGGTTACGAGAGTGATGTGCAAGATCTTTGGGGTGAATTCGATTCAGAAGACAAATTACATGCATTGTTACTTCGATTCGATACGTTTTTCTTACCGTATTCAAAAGATGCTAATTTTGATGCAAAAGCTTTCTCAGAAATTATTGCTAAGCATGATACATACGAAGTTAGCGGTATTTCTCGTGTCACAAAGGAATTGGAACCATTTTTACCAGAACTTGCCGAAAAAAGACAAGACACTTATTTTTGCGAATGCGAACATGTAAATCGTATTTCTGTAAATCAAGACGTTATTGTCAGAACGGCAGTGGCAGAAGACGTAGCTCCAATTATTAAAATGCGCAAACACATTAAAGAATTTGGTTCACGCGATGAAAATGAAGAATTAATTATTCGCCAAATTGAAAAAGGCGTGAAACGAATTTATTATATTGAACAAGACCAAGAAGTTGTTGCTGTAGCAGAAACATCTGCAGAAAATTCCTTTTCAGCAATGATTACAGGTGTAGCGACGAGCGATGGTTATAGACAACGTGGTTTTGCAAGTACACTTCTAAAAAAATTATGTTGTGATGTATTAGCAGAAGGCAAAAAACCATGTTTGTTTTATGATAACCCAGTAGCAGGAGAAATTTATCACCGCCTAGGTTTTGAGCACACCGGAGATTTTGTTATGTACAAATAGCCTTTACTTTGTATCCGTAAGATTGGTATGATGGATATATTATGTTAGTAAAGGATGAATAATGTGAAACCACGTGGAATTTGTTTTTTTGATATGGATGGAACACTGTTAAATAGTGAATCCAAAGTACTTGATACCTCGCTTCAAGCACTTGATAAACTTCGAGAAAATAATGTTATTCCTGTTATTGCTACTGGTCGGACGCTCATAGAAATCAGTCATCAAATGAAAATTACCGGCATTGAATCCGCAGTAATGATGAACGGACAAATGGCTATCTTTGAAGGAGAAAAAGTGTACGAAGATGTGATTGATGCTGATTTACTTGCTCGTTTGACGGAAGAAGCTAAATCACAAAATGTAGAGGTTTGCTATTATAATGATAAAAGAATTGGCGCAACCGCAAGTACACCAGTTGTAAAAGCACACTATGATTTTTTAGGCGAGCCAATGCCAGAAGTAAGGCCTAATATGTATAAAGAAGAAAACATCAATATGGCTCTTCTTTTACTCGAAACTGGTGATGATTATTTTCCAGAACGCTTTCCAGAATTACAATTTGTTCGCAACACACCATTTAGTAATGACGTCTTAAGAAAAGGCGGATCTAAAGCAGTTGGTATCTCGAAGCTACTTGAAGTAATGGGCTATCAAGACGTTCCAACTTATGCGTTTGGTGATGGAATGAACGATTTAGAAATGTTTGGCGCAGTGGATTATGCCATTGCAATGGAAAATGCCGTACCATTATTAAAAGAAAAAGCTACTTTTGTAACGAAAGATAACAATAGTGACGGCATTATGCTTGGCTTGAAACAATTTGATTTAATTTAAAGAAGTGCCTCGTGCGCTTCTTTTTTTGTGAAATTCCAACGCAAGACCGATAGAATTGTAATAATTCTTTTGATATAATAAAACTAATCAATTGGAAGAGGAGAAATGTTAATGAACGAAATCAATCACACATCCGAGCGAGCAAACACAGAAAAGAGAACTGAGAAACAAATTATTATGCAAAAAATACTTAATTGGTTTGTATTTTCTTTGCTACTTGCATCTATCGGTGCTGCGATTGGGAGTAAATTAAGTCCAGAACTTTATTTGCCTCTTGTCGTCTTAGAAGTCGCGTTACTTATCACAGCGATGGTAGTGCGTCGAAGTAAAACTATTAATAAAGTGGTAGGATACCCAGTAGTACTAGCATTTGCGTTTGTCACAGGCTTAACGCTTGGACCAACTTTGACATATTATTTTGGTGCAGGGCAAGGTGCCGCCGTTCTAATGGCATTTGTTACAGCAACCGTTACTTTCACAACGCTAGCTTTTATTGGCGCAAAAATGAAAAAAGACTTATCTTTCTTAAGCAGTGCTTTATTCGCTGCGATTATTATTCTCGTTATATTTAGCTTTGTAGGAGTCTTTTTACCATTAGGTTCTATGCTATCAACAATTATTTCAGCAGGCGGAACGATTATTTTCTCACTATATATTTTGTATGACTTCAACCAAATCATGAAGCGCGATGTGGAATTAGCAGATGTACCAATGCTTGCGCTGAATTTATACCTTGATTTCCTTAACTTATTCATGTTCTTACTCCGCCTATTTACAGGTCGTGATTAAGAAATTCAGAAGATCTGCCAACCTAAAAATTGGTAGATCTTTTTCTATAAAAAAGATGGTTTTTGTTAGACAAAAGCAAGATAAAAAACTATAATAAAGTTAAGGTCAAAAAAGGTCAGACTTATCTTTTATAAGGAGGACGAATGAATGGATTTACAAAAATTTACGCAACAAGTCCAGCAAACAATTGCGGACGCTCAAAATTTAGCAATTGCATCCGAACATCAAGAAATCGACGTCGCTCATGTTTTTAAAGTGTTATTAACAGAGAGTGATTTTGCCAAACGTGTATATGATGTAGCAGAAGTAGATATAGATGCACTTCAAAAAACAGTAGAAGATGCTTTAACAAAAATTCCTGTGGTCTCTGGAAGCGGTGTAAACTATGGTCAAGCAATGAGCCAAGCACTTTTTCAGTTGATGCGGGATGCCGAAAAAGAACAAAAACAATTAGACGATGATTTTGTATCAACAGAACATCTAATCTTAGCTGTCATGGATCAAAAATCAAATCCAATAACAATGAATCTAAAAAAACAACATAAATCTAAAAAACAAATTCAAGAAGCTATTTTAAAAATCAGAGGAGGGAAAAAAGTGACTTCTCAAAATGCAGAAGAAAACTATGAAGCCTTAACAAAATATGGACGTGATTTAGTCGTGGAAGTTAGAAGTGGTAAACTCGATCCAGTAATCGGACGCGATGCAGAAATTCGTAACGTTATCCGAATTTTATCTAGAAAAACAAAAAATAATCCAGTTCTGATAGGTGAACCAGGCGTTGGTAAAACAGCCATTGTCGAAGGTTTAGCACAACGAATCGTTCGAAAAGACGTTCCAGAAGGGCTGAAAGATAAAACGATTATCTCGCTTGATATCGGTTCCCTTATTGCTGGAGCTAAATATCGCGGTGAATTTGAAGAACGTTTGAAAGCAGTACTTCAAGAAGTGAAACAAAGTGACGGTCAAATTTTACTATTTATTGATGAAATTCATACGATTGTCGGCGCAGGTAAAACAGATGGCGCAATGGACGCCGGAAATATGTTAAAACCGATGCTTGCCCGCGGTGAACTACACTGTATCGGCGCAACTACGTTAGATGAATACCGCCAATATATTGAAAAAGATGCCGCACTCGAAAGACGTTTCCAAAAAGTACTTGTCCCAGAACCAACAGTGGAAGATACAGTATCCATTTTACGTGGGTTAAAAGAACGCTTTGAAATTCATCATGGGGTAAATATTCATGATAATGCTTTAGTTGCAGCAGCGAGTCTTTCTAATCGTTATATTACGGACCGCTTCTTACCAGATAAAGCAATCGACTTAGTAGATGAAGCATGCGCAACTATTCGTGTCGAAATTGACTCGATGCCAAGTGAACTCGACGAAGTAACGAGAAAAGTAATGCAATTAGAAATTGAGGAAGCGGCTTTAAAAGAAGAAAAAGATCCAGCGAGTGAACGCCGTTTAGAAATATTGCAACGCGAACTAGCTGACTACAAAGAAGAAGCCAATCAAATGAAATCGAAATGGGAATCTGAGAAAAACGAAATTAGTAAAATTCGTGAGGTCCGAGAACAAATCGATCATTTGCGTCATGAATTAGAAGAAGCAGAAAATAATTATGATTTAAATAAAGCAGCAGAATTACGACACGGTAAAATCCCGGCTGTGGAAAAAGAATTACTAGAGTTAGAAGCAGAAAATCGCGAAAAAACTGCACAAGAAGACCGGATTTTACAAGAAGAAGTAACAGAAAATGAAATTGCAGAAATCGTCGGACGTTGGACAGGAATTCCAGTGACCAAGTTAGTAGAAGGAGAACGCGAAAAACTGCTTAAATTAGCAGATGAACTTCATCAAAAAGTAATTGGTCAAGATGACGCTGTTCAATTAGTTAGTGATGCTGTACTTCGTGCACGCGCTGGTATTAAAGATCCGAAACGCCCAATTGGCTCATTCATTTTCCTAGGGCCAACAGGTGTTGGTAAAACAGAACTTGCCAAAGCACTCGCATTTAATATGTTTGATTCAGAAGATCATATGATTCGAATTGATATGTCTGAATACATGGAGAAACATTCCGTATCAAGACTTGTCGGAGCTCCTCCAGGCTATGTTGGCTATGAAGAAGGCGGTCAACTTACTGAAGCTGTAAGACGAAATCCTTATTCAATCGTCCTACTTGATGAAATAGAAAAAGCTCATCCAGATGTATTTAACATACTATTACAAGTACTTGATGATGGACGTATCACGGATTCGCAAGGCCGATTAATCGATTTTAAAAATACAGTAATTATTATGACGTCAAATATTGGCTCTAATTTATTACTTGAAAGAACCGAAGAAGGCGAAATTTCACCGGAATTAGAATCGGATGTAATGCAAATTTTACAAAGTGAATTCAAACCGGAATTCTTAAACCGCGTAGATGATATTATTCTATTTAAACCACTAACACTAGCTGATATTAAAGGCATTGTGGAGAAATTAGTAGAAGAACTTCAAATCCGTTTAGCCGACCAAGAAATTACGATTACTATTTCCGATAATGCAAAAGCATTTATTGCGGAAGAAGCATATGATCCGGTATATGGCGCACGACCACTTAAACGCTATATTGTGCGTCATGTTGAAACGCCACTTGCTAGAGAAATTGTATCAGGTAAAATCATGCCACATTCATCTGTAGAAATTGATTTAGCAGATAAAGAATTTACTTTTAAAGTCACAGAATAACATAGAAAAGGTTTGACACCTCGCTTGAAAGGGAAAACTTTGGTTGGATTAGTCGTTTAGAAAATAGACGAAAATGGAAGGATGAGGAAGATGAAATTAGTATTAATTCGTCATGGTCAAAGTGAATGGAACAAATTGAATTTATTTACAGGTTGGCATGATGTTGACTTGTCACAAGAAGGCGTTGTAGAAGCAATGACTGCAGGAAAAAGAATTAAAGAAGCGGGCTTAGAATTCGATGTTGCCTTCACTTCTGTTTTAACGCGAGCTATTAAAACACTTAATTATGTGTTAGAAGAATCTGACCAAATGTGGGTACCAGTTCATAAATCTTGGCGCTTGAACGAACGGCATTATGGCGCACTTCAAGGTCTTAACAAACAAGAAACTGCTGAAAAATATGGTGCTGACCAAGTACAAAAATGGCGCAGAAGCTATGACACTCTTCCACCGTTATTAGAAGAAAACGACGAAAGACAAGCCAAAAATGATCGCCGTTATCAACTCCTTGATACACACGCTATTCCGGCAGGTGAAAACTTGAAAGTAACATTAGAACGCGTTATTCCTTATTGGATGGACACGATTGCTCCAGAAATTAAAGAAGGACGGCGAGTAGTCATCGCGGCGCATGGTAACAGTTTACGAGCATTAGTGAAATTTCTAGAAGGTATTGGCGATGATGAAATAATGGATTTAGAAATTCCGACAGGCGTGCCACTAGTATATGAATTAAACGATGATTTAAAACCAGTAAATAAATATTACTTGGATAAATAAAAAAGAAGCTCTTTCCAATATATTGGAAAGAGCTTCTTTTTTTGAACTGCACCTGAAAAGTCAGTTCTCGCTATCAGAAAGTTGGATGTTTACTTAAAGTCATAAACTTCGCTATCTTTAGGCATCAAGAAAGTGATTAAAATAATGAAGAAGGATAACCCTACTGTTAAAATAATAGCCCGCGTCATATCAAATGATACATATAACATGGAAGAAAGAACGAATTCTGCCATTAAAGAAAGTAAGAATACCCAAACTACAGTTACCACATAACGCATCCTTACACCCCATTTCATCTATTTCATTATACATTTTAGCACATAAAATTAGATTATCCAATCATATATCATTTGAAAATGCGATTATCAAAAAAAGGAAGGAAATGAAACTTCAACGAAGAATAGTAGTATTAAGGGGTAAATGTGTAACGACATAATATTGTCAAATGTAAATAGGTATGTGTGAACCCTCTAAAATAGCCATTTTGCTTACTTTATGATAAATTTTTCATCAAAAAATTAGTAGGCTCTCAGAATGAAAATGATAGAATGAAGAAGGTTAACAGAGACAGAGCCATTTAAATTGGGGGAACTAACTAATTTGGATAGGAAGTGCCAACTGATAATGAAAAAGAAATTCACGCAGATTTTACTAGCAAGCGTCATCGTAAGTTCTACACTAGTACCTTTTGTTCAAGCGGAGGCAGCAGGAACGAGCCAAACTTCAGTAAGTCACGCAGGAATGACTTTATCACAACAACAATTTATACAATCCATAGCAAATGATGCACAAGATCTACAAAAAGAAGAAAAAATATTGACGAGTGTCACTTTAGCACAAGCTATTCTAGAATCCAATTGGGGTAAAAGTGGCTTATCAACTTCAGCTAACAACCTGTTTGGAATTAAAGGAAGCTATGAAGGAAATTCCGTTTCAATGGGAACGCAAGAATTTAGCAGCGGGAAAGCCTACCGCACACAAGCTGATTTCAGAAAGTATCCAGACAAAAAAGCATCTTTAGTCGATCATGCCCAACTTTTTGTTAACGGAGTATCTGGTAATGCAAATCTTTACTCAGCGGTCATCGGAGAAACAAACTATAAGGAAGCAGCATACGCAATTCAAGATGCAGGTTATGCAACTGACCCAGCATACGCAGAAAAACTCATTTCAACTATTGAAAATTACAATTTGGATCAATATGACCAAATTTACGATACAGTGACATCAACAGAAAACCAATTAGCATATGCGGAAATTAAAGATTCTAGCAATGAAACAATTTGGACAAAACCATATAATACAGAGGGTGCAGAAAAAACAGGTAGTGTCAAAGATTACAAAAATAAAAGCCTTCGAATTTCTCAAAAAGCTGTCACAGAAAAAGGAACATGGTATCAGCTTCTAAATCAAGGCGAAACTATTGGATGGGTAAACAGTAATGCTGTAGAAGTTTTTTATACCCCGAAAAATGAAACAAATGTGAAACTAGATAAATATATCACCGATTCGGATCAAAAAATCTATGCTTACCCAGTAGAAGATAATTCAAAAGTAGTCACAAATCTTAATGATTATCTAGGGAAAGAATTAGATATTGACCGTCGTGCAGATGTGAAAAATGAATATTGGTACCGTATTAAGTCAGACGATGGGAAAGTAATTGGCTGGTCAAAAGCAGACGGTTTTGCTGAAAACAATCCTAATAAAGCGTTAGAAGTAAAATAAAAAAGTAGCAATCCAATTGCTTAATTGATAGTTCTCTGTTAAAATTAGCACCAGGTCATAAAAATAACCAGGAGAAAATTTATTTTCACCCTGATGTAGTTTGATATGGAGGAGAACACATGAACGCAGGAATTTTAGGAGTAGGTAAATACGTACCTGAAAAAATAGTAACTAACTTTGATTTAGAAAAAATTATGGATACATCTGATGAGTGGATTAGAACTCGAACTGGTATTGAGGAAAGAAGAATTGCTCGTGATGACGAATATACGCATGATTTAGCATATGAAGCAGCAAAGGTAGCCATTAAGAATGCTGGTCTTACACCAGATGATATTGACTTATTTATCGTTGCAACTGTTACACAAGAAGCGACATTTCCTTCAGTTGCTAATATTATCCAAGACCGCTTAGGAGCAAAAAACGCTGCTGGTATGGACGTTGAGGCAGCTTGTGCTGGTTTCACTTTTGGAGTAGTGACTGCAGCACAATTCATTAAAACAGGTGCATATAAAAATATCGTGGTTGTCGGTGCGGATAAATTATCTAAAATCACTAACTGGGATGATCGCACAACAGCAGTATTATTCGGTGATGGAGCAGGTGCTGTAGTTATGGGACCAGTTTCTGATGATCATGGTTTACTTTCATTTGACTTAGGTTCAGATGGATCAGGTGGTAAATACTTGAATTTAGATGAAAATAAAAAGATTTATATGAACGGTCGTGAAGTATTCCGCTTTGCAGTTCGCCAAATGGGAGAAGCTTCACTACGAGTACTTGAACGTGCTGGTCTTGAGAAAGAAGACTTGGACTTACTAATTCCTCACCAAGCAAATATTCGTATTATGGAAGCTTCTCGTGAGCGTTTGAATTTACCAGAAGAAAAACTGATGAAAACAGTACACAAATATGGTAATACTTCGTCCTCTTCAATCGCACTTGCGCTCGTTGATGCAGTGGAAGAAGGACGTATTAAAGATAATGATAACGTTCTGCTCGTAGGTTTTGGCGGCGGACTAACATGGGGCGCCCTAATCATTCGTTGGGGTAAGTAAGCAGTAAATTTAAAAAGGAAAGTTGCCCTAACGATTATTTTAGTTAGGACAACTTTCCTTTATTTATGTTATAATGGAACAGGCTTTTGGTTTATTTGTTTGTGCACTATTATTAATTTTAAATAAAGCCTTAACTTTATACTAGCTGCTGTCATTGGACAGAAGTTGTTTTTTATGAATCGCAAAATAAGGAGATGAGTAAATGGATAAGAGAAGAGTAGTTGTTACTGGTATTGGAGCTGTTACACCTATTGGAAATGATGCGGAAACTTCTTGGGAAAACGCAAAAAAAGGTGTTAATGGTGTTGCAAAAATGACAAGACTTAATCCGGATGACTTTCCGGTTAAAATTGCAGCAGAATTAAAAGATTTTGATGTAGAAAAATATCTAGAGAAAAAAGAAGCTCGTAAAATGGACCGTTTTACGCATTATGCAATTGCAAGTGCTGAAATGGCCGTGCAAGACTCTGGTTTAGTTATTGATGATTCCAATGCAAACCGAGTTGGTGTTTGGATTGGTTCAGGAATTGGTGGAATGGAAACTTTCGAAACACAATATGAAATTTTCTTAAATCGCGGTCATCGCCGAGTTAGCCCGTTTTTCGTACCTATGATGATTCCAGATATGGGTTCAGGCCAGGTTTCTATTCGTTTTGGTGCTAAAGGCATTAATTCTACAACAGTTACAGCTTGTGCAACTGCAACAAACTCAATCGGCGACGCGTTTAAAGTTATTGAGCGTGGAGACGCTGATGCAATGATTACTGGTGGAGCAGAAGCGCCGATTACTAAAATGTCACTTGCTGGTTTTACTGCTAATAAAGCTTTGTCATTAAATCCAGATCCAGAAACTGCATGCCGTCCGTTTGATAAAGATCGTGATGGTTTTATTATTGGTGAAGGCGCAGGTATCGTTATTTTAGAAGAATACGAACATGCAAAAGCACGTGGGGCAAAAATTTACGCTGAAATCGTTGGTTACGGTGCAACAGGAGATGCTTACCACATTACTGCTCCAGCTCCAAACGGTGAAGGTGCTGCGCGCGCAATGAAAATGGCGATTGATGATGCTGGCCTTACCCCTGATAAAGTAGATTATATTAATGCCCACGGAACAAGTACACCGTACAATGATGAATACGAAACACAAGCTATTAAAACTGTCTTTGGAGATCATGCGAAAAAATTAGCGATTAGTTCTACTAAGTCAATGACTGGACATACTCTAGGTGCGTCTGGCGGAATAGAAGCTATTTTCGCCCTATTGACTATTCGTGATAATATTATTGCACCAACGATTCATTTGAAAAACCAAGATGAAGTTTGTGACTTGGATTATGTTCCAAATGAAGCACGTGAGGCAAATGTAAATGTAGTAATTTCTAACTCTTTTGGCTTTGGTGGTCACAATGCGACTTTAGTATTTAAAAGAATAGAAGACTAAAATATAATCAAAAGCCTTACCTCTAAAAATGAGGTAAGGCTTTTTTTGAGCAAAAAACTAGCTTTCATTATTATGATTGGTTACAATTAAATTGTACACAACTTAAAAGGAGGAGAACATGTTGGACACGAATACACGCATATTAGAAGAGCAACTATGTTTTTCTGTTTACAATGCATCCAAACAATTTACTAAACTTTATCGTGAAGCTTTAGAGCCGTTTCAATTAACCTATCCACAATATATTGCTTTGCTTGTTCTATGGGAAGTTGAAGAACAAACTGTATCAGAACTTGGGAAGAGGTTGGCTTTAGATAGTGGAACTTTAACACCTATGTTAAAACGAATGGAGCATTTAGGATATGTTACACGGAGTCGTCATCCGGAAGACGAGCGCCGCGTTTATATTCGCTTAACAGAAAAAGCAATAAAAATACAACCTGACGTATTAAAAAGCGTGGACAACTGCCTTCAATTACTTGATTTCAAAGAATTAGACTACACACAATTACTTACCAAAATACAATCGTTAACGAAACAATTAGGAGGAATAGAAAATGAAAAAATTATATGAAACAACAGTCATTAATACAGGTGGAAGAAGTGGTGAAGTTCATTCGCCAGACAACGTATTTTACTTTGATATTTCTGCGCCAACAGAACTTGGTGGAGACGGCGGTGGTGGAACAAACCCAGAACAACTATTTGCGGCTGGATACGGAGCTTGTTTCAATAGCGCGTTAGAATTAGTTCTAGGAAAAGCTGGGATTGAAGCAAAGAGCACAGTAACAGCAACTGTCAGCTTATATAGTGATCCAGAAGACAACGGTTTTAAAATTGGTGTCGTATTAGAAGGAACTATCGAAGGACAAGATAAAGAAAAAACAGAAGCACTACTTAAAAAAGCACATGAAGTTTGTCCATATTCTAAAGCAACTCGTGGTAACATCGATGTGGAAATTAAAGTAGGTTAATGTTTAAATAAAAAAAGCCAATGACTTAGATCAACTAGTCATTGGCTTTTTTATATTATCTTCTGCGTTTGCGGCCAAGCCCCACGCCATTTTCCATTTTCTTCAATGTTTTATTAGCCACGCGAGCAGCTTTTTCTGCTCCTGCGTCTAATATAGTGTCCAGCTCCTCAGATTTTAGATAAGCATAGTACCTTTCTTGAATTGGCTCAAGTTCAGCAACAACTAATTCAGCTAAATCTGTTTTAAAATCGCCATAACCTTTTCCAACATATTTTTCTTCTATAGTAGAAATTGTTTCGCCAGTGATAACAGAATAGATAGTTAGTAAGTTAGACACACCTGGTTTTTCTTCTTTATTATATTCAATAATACCACTAGAATCGGTTACAGCGCTTTTGATTTTTTTTCTAATGGTAGCTGGTGGGTCAAGTAAAAAGATAGCATTTTTCAAATTGGCATCAGATTTACTCATTTTTTTCGTTGGATCTTGTAAGGACATTACTCGTGCGCCTTGTTTAGGAATGAATACTTCTGGCATCGTGAAAATATCTGCGTGCTTTTTATTAAATCGTTCTGCTAAGTCGCGAGTTAATTCGATATGTTGCTTCTGATCCTCGCCAACAGGAACTAAATCGGTTTGATAAAGTAAAATATCAGCTGCCATCAATGGTGGGTAAGTTAAAAGGCCAGCACTGACACCTGCTTTCCCATCTGATTTATCTTTGAACTGCGTCATACGTTCTAATTCGCCAATATATACGTTACATTGTAAAATCCATGCTGCTTGAGCATGTGCTGCAACTTCAGATTGAATAAAAAGAGTCGCTTTTTCAGGATCCAGTCCAACTGCTAAATAAAGAGCTGCTAAACTTCTTGTTTGCTCACGAAGCTTTAATCTATCTTGTGGAACCGTAATAGCGTGTTCGTCAACGATACAATAAAAACATTCATATTCATCTTGAAACTGACCAAACTGTTTCAAAGCTCCAATATAATTTCCTAAAGTTAATTGTCCACTAGGTTGAATTCCGGAAAATATTACTTTTTTCATGTTTATTCCTCCAATTTTTTCACTGATAGCGAAAATAAAAAACCGTCCATCCCAACATATAAATGTTAGGGACGAACGGTTATCCGCGGTGCCACCCTAAGTACCTAAAAAGGCTCTTAGCAATAGAAAATTTCTATTAAAGAAGTAACGGTCTTTAGCCGCTGTTCGCTACTGGCTTTCACAAACAGTCCTTAGAAGTCCATTCGATTTTGCGCTTTATCTGTTTCCACCAACCACAGACTCTCTATTATAAAGCAACAAAATGTACTAATCTTCCTATTAACGCATCAGTTATATTACTTTTATTCTATCAGTTTACAAAACGGCTTGTCAATTACAAAAACATACATAGAATACTAGATAGCATAACAAGTAGGGAACTAAACAAAATCCCAGCGTATCGAAGACCGACTAATTCAGATAAAGGCATATCTGAAAACTCATTTTCTTCTTCTCGTTTAATTTTGCGAGAAATACTTCGAAAACCATTATGAACGCGGTCTAAAAACCCACTTCTCATAATATAAACAAACAATCCAATTAGGAGCGCGATAAGTGCTACCATAAAGGAAATATCCACATAGTTGCTTAAACTAACACTCTGATTTTTTCCGAAAAGTAAAATACCAAAAATAATAGCTTCTTGAATAAGTGTATAAATAGTAATTCGTAAAAACATTTCTTCACCTCTAATTAAAATTCATAATTCACTCTATCACAATTTGGATAGAAAGACTATATGATAGAAGGAAGCTATCATTTAATGTTAGAAATTTGTCCGTTTTTAGTAAAATAACCTTCCAACTGTCTTTACAGATTATTAACAGAAAAATCGCTTTATATCAACGTTTTTCGAATTTATTACAAAATTTAATTAAATTTTTGATATTTTTATCTAGACAACAGCTCAAAAAAAGTATATAAATATAATAATCCTTTAAATTTTAAAGGGGTTCGATATTTTCGTTTATACAAAAAAGATAACTTCTTCCAGTTTTAACTTAATTGGCAAAGTTCATCGTAAATTTATCAATTTAAATGGTTATGTTTTCTGAAAACTTAATCAAAAGGTTTAGCAAAGTATACATAATTAATTCGATTTATTGCAAAATAGAGGATTGCGTAACACTTTCTGTTCAGAGTTTTCACGCAATTTCAATTTTGCCTTAATATTTTAATAACTTGTATCTTTCATCCTTGTTTTCATTTATCTTGTAAAAATAATTTACAAAGCCAGAATTCTTAGAGTATAATAGGTATCGAAACAATTTTTCAGAAAAATAAAAAAGGGAGGTCTACTTAGTGAAAAAATCTAAATTATTTCTTACACTTGGATTAACACTATTACTAAGCTTAGTCTTGGTAGCATGCGGAGGCGGATCAGATTCCAAATCCGACAAAAAAGGCTCAGATTCAGGAAAAGCTTCAGGAGAGCAAGTACTTAACTTGACAGAAAGCGCACTAATTCCTTCTGCAGACAGCACAAAAGCGGATGACCAAGTTGGTTTGAACGTTGTAAACCAAACAAACGAAGGTCTATATGCGCTTGACAAAGATGGTATTCCTGCCATTGCCGGTGCTGCTGAAGAGCCAAAAGTTAGCGATGACAAAACAGTTTATACAATCAAACTTCGTGAAGATGCAAAATGGTCAAACGGAGACCCTGTAACTGCAAATGACTATGTTTACTCATGGCGTCGTGCAGTTGACCCTAACACTGCTGCAACATATTCTTACCTATTTGATGCAATCAAAAACGGTGGAGATATCGTAGCTGGCAAGAAAAAACCTGAAGAATTAGGAATTAAAGCAGTAGATGATTATACTTTAGAAGTTACTCTATCTAAACCAACTGCTTACATTAACTCACTATTCGCATTCCCGACTTTCTTCCCACTTAACGAAAAATTCGTTACGGAAAAAGGCGAAAAATATGCACAAAATAGTGATAACATGTTATTCAATGGACCTTTCGAGTTGAAAGACTGGACTGGAACAAACAAAAAATGGACTTACGTAAAAAATGATAAATATTGGGATAAAGATAAAGTTAAGTTGAAACAAATCAACGTACAAGTTGTTCAAGACTCCGGTACTGGACTTAACTTATACAACACTGACAAAGTTGACCGTACTGTATTGAGTGCAGACTATGCTGCTCAAAACAAAAACAATAAAGACTATGTAACAGTGAATGATTCTTCTACTTTCTACATTAAATTTAACCAAAAACGTGCTGGCAAAGATACAGTATTTGCTAACAAAAACATCCGTAAAGCTATAGCTCTTGCGATTGACAAACAATCGTATACTGATACAGTTCTTAAAAACGGATCTAAACCTGCAAACAACCTTGTACCAGAAGGTTTCACTTTTGACCCAGGTAACAAAGAAGATTATACAAAAGAATCTGGCAAACATTTAGAATATGATGTAAAAGAAGCTCAAAAAGCTTGGAAAGCTGGTTTGAAAGAATTAGGAGTTAACGAAATTACAGTTGAATTCACTAGTGATGACACTGAAAATGCGAGAAAATCTTCTGAATTCATTCAAGACCAACTACAAAAGAACTTAGACGGTCTTACAGTTAAACTTAAAAACGTACCATTTAAAGTTCGTTTACAAAATGACCAAAACCAAGATTACGATTTCTCTATGAGCGGCTGGGGTCCTGACTATCAAGATCCATCCACTTTCTTAGATCTATTCGTAACTGATGGTGCACAAAACAGAATGAGTTATTCTAACAAAGACTACGACAAGATTTTAAATGATGCTTCTGTAACTTATGCAGCTGACGATCAAAAACGTTGGGATGAAATGGTTAAAGCAGAAAAAATCCTTCTTACGGATGATGTAGCTATTCAACCACTTTATCAACGTTCTACTGCATACCTACAAAAAGACTACATTAAAAACTTGCAAAAAAATCCATTTGGTCCAGATTACACTTACAAAGAAACATACTTGACTAAATAAAATATTAGTCTTTAAGAAATGCTTGACGGAAAGAGAGAGTATATTTCGATATGCTCTCTCCTTTTGCTGATGATTTTCATGTGTTATAATTAAAAATTAAAGTATCCTTTTCTAGTCTTCTAGAAACCTAACATTCGAAAAATGAAGTTTTTTTCCTAACTAATTTGCACTAATGCAATAAAAGTTTAGAAATGTAGAAAAAGGCTCACTAAACTTGCGAATTTGGTTAGGAATAACTTTTTTTATATATTAATTAAAACTGGGAGGTGTAGAGATAGATGGTTAAATATACGTTAAAAAGAGTATTATATATGCTTATAACGTTATTCATCATTGCTTCGGTTACGTTTGTTCTTATGAAATTCTTACCTGGTACGCCTTACCGTAATCAGGAGAAACTATCTGACGAACAAATTCACATGATGAATGAAAAATATGGACTAAATGATTCAATTCCAGTCCAATACTTAAATTATATGACAGGTTTGGTAAAAGGTGACTTAGGTGTTTCCTTCCAACTTGATAATAGACCAGTGTCTGAGATTTTAAGTGCACTGATTGGTCCATCTGTCCAATTAGCACTCGAGGCAATGGCTTTTGGTGTTATTTTTGGTATTTTACTAGGGGTAATAGCGGCCATGTATCAGAATAGGTGGCCGGATTATACGAGTACATTTATAGCAATATTAGGTAAGTCAGTTCCATCTTTCGTATTTGCGACTGTTTTACAATACTGGCTTGGAGCAAAACTTCAAATTTTCCCAGTAGCAGGTTGGGGTACGTTTGCAGATACTATTCTGCCAGCATTCGCACTTGCGATGTTCCCGCTTGCAACAGCAGCTCGTTTCATGAGAACAGAGTTAATTGATGTATTTGCATCTGATTATGTTCTACTAGCCAAAGCGAAAGGGAATAGTAGAACGGAAGTAGCAGTTAAACATGCGATTCGTAATGCACTTATTCCTTTAATTACAGTTTTAGGACCATTATCAGTTGCACTGATGACTGGTTCCCTTGTTATTGAAAATATTTATAGTATTCCTGGTATCGGTAGCCAATTCGTTTCTTCTATTCAAACAAATGACTATCCAGTTATTATGGGAACTACAATTTTATTTGCTGTCATGTTGGTATTTGTTATCTTGGTAGTGGATATTCTTTACGGATTGATTGATCCTCGAATCCGTGTGTCTGGAGGTAGAAAATAATGGCAGAACATAAAATTGCAAAAGAAAGATTTCAGCCAGCACACATTCTGGATGCAGAAGCAGAGAAAATTAATCGTCCAAGTTTAACTTTCTTGCAAGATTCTTGGCTTCGTATTCGTAAAAATAAAGCGGCTTTAGTTTCTCTAATTGTATTAGCACTTGTTATTATCATGGCAATTGTTGGGCCTTATTTATCACAAAATCTAGGACCAAAACATGATATTAACCGACAAATCACTGAAAATGCGAGTCTTCCTCCAAAAGTTCAAGGCTTTGAAAATATGCCTTTCTGGAATGGTCATCAATCTATTGGTGGAGAAGATGTTGATATTTATAAACAAAATAATATTAAAGAGGGTACTTACTACTGGTTAGGTAGTGATACGCTTGGACGTGACCAATTTGCTCGTATTTGGGCTGGTACACGTGTATCTCTTATTATTGCTGTTGTAGCAGCGCTTTGTGACCTTATAATTGGGGTTGCTTACGGTTTGATTTCTGGTTATGTTGGAGGCCGTGTAGATAATTTCATGCAACGTGTTTTAGAAGTTATTGGTGCAATTCCAAACTTAGTTGTGGTTATTTTAATGATGTTAATACTCGAACCAGGTATTGTATCTATTATCATAGCAATCGCAATGACGAGTTGGATAACGATGGCCCGGGTAGTCAGGGGACAAGTTTTAAAACTTAAAAACCAAGAATTTGTTATGGCTTCCATGACTTTAGGGGAATCTACTCCTAAAATTCTTATAAAACATTTAATACCAAATATTTCTGGGATTATTATCATTAACATCATGTTTAGTATTCCTAGTGCGATTTTCTTTGAAGCCTTCTTAAGCTTTATTGGGCTTGGTCTTCCAGCGCCAGCAGCGTCTCTTGGTGTCTTGGTAAATGATGGATATAAAACATTACAAGTATTACCGTATATGATTCTGTATCCATGTATTGTACTTTGTATCATTATGATTGCATTTAACTTAATTGCAGATGGCTTGCGTGATGCCTTCGATCCTAAAATGCGCGATTAAAAGAGAGGTGAGGAAAAATGGAAAAGCTATTAGAAGTTAAAGATTTAAATATTTCATTCCACACATATGCCGGTGAAGTAAAGGCGATTCGTGGAGTTAATTTTGACTTATATAAAGGGGAAACCTTAGCGATTGTTGGCGAATCTGGTTCTGGTAAATCAGTAACGACAAAATCGATTATGCGTTTACTTCCAGAAGGTAACTCAGAAATTAAAAGTGGCCAAATTTTATTTAACGGAATGGATATCGCTAAAGCTCACGAAAAACAAATGCAAAAAATTCGTGGGAAAGATATAGCTATGATTTTCCAAGATCCAATGACATCATTAAATCCTACGATGACAATTGGTAAACAAATTTCTGAACCACTTATTAAGCACCAAAAAATCAGTAAACATGAAGCACATAAAACAGCACTTCGTTTACTTCAATTAGTTGGTATTGCAAACGCAGAAGAAAGAATTAAACAATATCCTCACCAATTTTCAGGTGGGATGCGTCAACGGGTTGTTATTGCGATTTCACTTGCATGTAACCCACAAATTCTTATTGCAGATGAGCCAACAACAGCGCTAGATGTAACTATCCAAGCGCAAATTTTAGATTTAATGAAGGATTTACAGAAAAAAATTGATACGTCGATTATCTTTATTACCCATGACCTTGGTGTTGTAGCAAACGTTGCAGACCGTGTAGCTGTTATGTACGGTGGTAAAATTGTTGAAATCGGAACAGTTGATGAAATTTTCTATAATCCACAACATCCTTATACATGGGGACTAATTAGCTCTATGCCTACTTTGGATACAGATGATGAAGAATTATTTGTTATTCCTGGTACGCCACCTGATTTACTTCATCCTCCAAAAGGGGACGCATTTGCTGCGCGTAATAAATACGCAATGCAAATTGACCTTGAAGAAGAGCCACCACTATTTAAGGTGTCTGATACACATTATGCGGCTACATGGTTGCTTCATCCTGATGCACCAGAAGTAACGCCACCTGATGCTGTATTACGTCGCCAAGAGCAGTTTGCGGAACTTCATCCTGGCATGCAAGCTGTCCATGCGAAAGGGGTAGAAGTAGAATGACTGAACAAAGAGAAAAATTATTAGAGATTCATAATCTAAAACAATACTTCAACAAAGGTACTGCAAGTGAAGTACGCGCGGTTGATGATATTTCTTTTGATATTTATAAAGGTGAAACACTTGGTTTAGTAGGTGAATCTGGTTGTGGTAAATCTACAACTGGGCGTACTATCATTCGTTTATACGATGCAACTGGCGGAGAAGTTATTTATAACGGTAAAGATGTGCACGCACGTAAAAGCCGTAAAGAAATGCTTGAATTCCGTCGTAAAATGCAAATGATTTTCCAAGATCCATACGCATCTTTAAATCCGCGTATGAAAGTTAAAGATATCATTGCTGAAGGTATTCGTATTCATGGCCTTGCTAAAACACCTGAAGAAACGAATAAACAAGTATACGATTTGTTAGAAACAGTTGGATTAAGTAAAGAACATGCTGGCCGTTATCCACATGAGTTTTCCGGCGGTCAACGTCAACGTATTGGTATCGCTCGTGCGCTTGCTGTTCAACCAGAATTCATTATTGCCGATGAGCCTATTTCCGCACTAGATGTATCTATCCAAGCGCAAGTAGTAAACTTATTACGTCAATTGCAGAAAGAAAAAAATCTAACTTACCTATTCATTGCCCACGATTTATCAATGGTTAAATACATTAGTGATCGTATTGGCGTAATGTACTTCGGTAAATTAGTAGAGTTAGCGCCAGCAAATGATTTGTATCATGCGCCGCTACACCCTTATACAGAATCACTTTTATCCGCGATTCCTTTGCCAGATCCAAATTATGAACGTACTCGTGTGCGTAAAACATATGACCCAACGTCTCATAACTATAAAGATGGCGATGAAATTAAAATGCGCGAAATTGCTCCTGGACATTTTGTTTATTGTTCAGAAGAAGAAGAAGTTATGTATAAAGAAAAGCATGCTAAGCTAACTGCTGAAGCTGCTGCGAAATAATAGGAAAACATCAATCAGAGTAAAATTTGATTGATGTTTTTTTTACAAAATTAAAATTCTCATGAAATTCTCATAAAAAAGCTATTTTTTTCATGTGATTTTAGTTTAAACAAGTTATAGTAGGGGTATCATATACATAACGGCTTGCTAACAATGGTTTTACATATTTGGAAAGAAAATTTTTGAAAATAGTATATGGAATTTCACAAAATTAGTGTATAATGAAGTGTAAGTTCTTTAATGAATTTTCCAAATAGAGATATTGCTAGAATTTCGTTATATGAATGAAACAATACCCGATAAGGAGTGTGAATGTCTAATGGTAACGTTATACACTTCACCTAGTTGCACATCTTGCCGAAAAGCTCGTGCATGGTTGGAAGAACATGATATCCCTTATAAGGAAAGAAACATTTTTTCTGAGCCACTTAGTTTGGATGAAATTAAAGAAATTCTTCGTATGACTGAGGATGGTACAGATGAAATTATTTCCACTCGTTCAAAAACGTTCCAAAAACTGAACGTGGATTTAGATAGTCTTCCTTTGCAACAACTATTTGAATTAATCCAGAAAAATCCTGGCTTATTAAGACGTCCTATCATTATTGATGAAAAACGTTTGCAAGTTGGGTACAATGAAGATGAAATTCGCCGTTTCTTACCGCGCCGTGTACGTACGTATCAACTACGTGAAGCGCAAAAAATGGTTAACTAAGATTGATAAAAGTGGTTGCCAAGGATTCCATTCAATTGGATTCTTGGCGCTTTTTTTGTAGTTTAAGTAAATGTTCTTGAATTTTTTTCGCTTTTCAGCTAAGATAAGATTCCACCAAGCAAATCGAAGGAAAAATGGTGGTACTATTTCCTAATATGAGCTACAATGAATTTAACCAATTAAGTTTTACCCTTCATTGTCAATGACTAAGAAGGAAGGGAGAGTGTGACGATGGAAATTGAACGAATTAATGAGGATACAATCAAGTTTTATATCTCTTATCTGGATTTGGAAGAGCGAGGTTTTAACCAAGAAGATGTTTGGTATGATCGCGAGAAAAGTGAAGAGCTTTTCTGGGATATGATGGATGAGCTGAAATATGAAGAAGAGTTCTCTCCGGAAGGTCCGCTCTGGATACAAGTCCAAGCCTTAAAACATGGCTTAGAAGTATTCGTAACAAAAGCTACAATTGGTGGAAAAGGCGAAGATGGCTTCGATGTCACGCTTAGCTCGCCAGATGAGCTTGCAGAAGAAAAAATCGAAAAACTACTCGAAGAAAACTTTAATCCAGTGAAGAAAGAAGCACTTGGAGACGATGATACACTAGAGTTTATTTTAGAGTTCCGTGATTTTGAAGATGCTATTTCTCTTTCACGAGCGACTGGACTAGAAAATTTAGTAACTAAGCTATACTCGTATCAAGGAAAGTATTATTTGAATGTAGAATTTCCTGAGAATAAATATGATGAATCTAACATTGACAATGCCGTTAGTATTTTGCTTGAGTACGGTTTAGAGTCGAATTTAACTGGTTATATGCTAGCTGAGTACGGAAAAGTAATCTTTGACGTTCCTGCATTAAAGCAAATTAGAAAACATTTCTAAAATAGTATTTTAAAGCCCCGTTTGTGCTGAAAAATAGCCAAACGGGGCTTTTTTGTGATTTTAAAAATAAGAAAGGAATTTGGATGCTCCTTGGCGAATAATAATATTAAAGAGCTAATAGGAGAGTGATAATTATTTTTACAGCCAGAAATAACATGGGAGAAACTTTTACTATTACTAAGATGAATGTGGAACGAATCAAGCAAGAAGAAAGACTGTTTTGTAAGTCTTGTGCAAGCCCAGTAATGATAAAAGCAGGACAGATAAAAATACCGCACTTTGCCCACGAGAAGACAATGAAGTGTGCATTTGCTTCTGAAGGGGAGAGCGAGGAACATTTAGCAGCTAAAAAACAAATCATGGCCTGGTATTGCTATCAAAGTATTCCTGTGGAAGTGGAAAGTTATTTTCCAGAAATAAAACGACAAGCAGATATTTTTGTGAATGGGAAGGCAGTAATTGAATTTCAACGTTCTTCTATTTCAATTAGTGAAATGATTCAACGAACAATGGACTACTTATCAATTGGATTAGAAGTTCACTGGATACTCGGGCAAGTGGTTAAGAAGGAGAAGGGACGTATTTGTCTTTCTGCATTCCAGCAAGCCTTTATTCAATCTGATAAGAAATTGGGTTATCATTTTTGGCACTATTCTACTGAGCGAGAGATTTGTACACTTTATTATCATCTAACATTTGAAAAAGGAAATCGTTTTTTCGCAAGTGAAATGAAATTTTCTATGAAGGCACCTTTTAGTGAATGGAAGAAGAAGTTAGCTAGAATTATTACACGCCATGCCTATGTAAAACGAGATAGAGAACTCGAAAGACAAAAAATTTGTTTTTATTATGCTAAATTTAAAAAACATGGACAATTTATGCAAAAATTATTTAATGCCGGTTATTATTTGCATTATTTACCGAAAGAGATAGGTGTGGATTTAGAAGAACAATTTTTAGTTATCACACCTGCTGTTGAATGGCAATTTGATTTGTGGGAAAAGTTTTTTAAAGGTCTGGAGAAAGGAGATACTTTTAGCGAATGCTGCTTTTTTGAGAGTTTTCAATCAGTTGTAACCCAAATTTTAACTATCTGGCTTTCTCCAAATGAAAGTTTGAAGTTAGGAAAATCATATCTTTCTTATTTGATTGGTGAAGGGGTGTTATCTACCATACCAGATAATCGATATCGTGTGAAACGGAAAATGGTTTTTACTAATACTCGAGCAGCACATATATAATCATCTGTTTTGCTTTTTTAGTTATTTTGGCTCATAATAAAAACAAAATGACTATGGTTGGGGGTTTTAATATTGAGTAAAACAAATGCATTACCTTTAAGAGAAGAAGTACCAGAAAATCTAACTTGGGATTTAACTACGATTTATCCAAACGATGAAGCTTGGGAACAAGCATTTACAGATTTGCAAAAAATCACAGAAGAAAGCGAGCAATTTAAAGGGCGTTTATCGGAAAGCAGCCAGACACTATATGAAGCACTTCAATTTCGAGATAATGCATATGATTTAATTAGTAACTTATATGTATATGCGCATTTGAAAATGGACCAAGATACAGCTAATGCGAAATATCAAGGTTTACATAGTCGCGCAGGAAGCCTAGTTACAAAGCTAATGTCTGCACTGTCTTATTATGATCCTGAAATTTTAGCTATGGACGAAAGCGTTTTAAAACAATTTTTAAATGAGAACAAAGATTTACAATTATATGCGCATTTACTAGAAGAGTTAAATTTAAGCCGACCGTATATTTTAAGTGAGAAAGAGGAGGCTTTACTAGCTAACGCAGGTGAAGTGCTTGGCAGTTCGTCTAATACTTTTAATACCTTGAATAATGCAGATATGAAGTTTCCAACCATTAAAGATGAGAACGGGGAAGATATCGAAATTACTCATGGTCGTTTCGGGAAATTGTTGGAAAGTAATGATCCGCGAGTTCGTCGTGAAGCGTTTCTTGGTGTGTATTCTGTTTATGAAGGCCTAAAAAACACCTTAGCCTCTACTTTGAATGGACAAGTGAAGAAGTCTAATTTTTATGCTTCCACTCGTGGCTACACGTCAGCTCGTGAAGCGGCTCTTTCTGGGAACCATATTCCTGAAACAGTATATGATTCCTTGTTAAAATCAGTAAATGCGAATGCAGATTTGCTTCATCGTTATGTGAAGTTACGTAAAGAATTACTTGGCTTAGAGGAATTGCATATGTATGATCTTTATACGCCACTTTCTGATGATGTTAATTTGGAGTTTACTTATGAAGAAGCGAAAGAACTTGTGCTTGAAGCGCTTAAACCGCTTGGTGATGAATATCAAGCAATTTTAAAAGAAGCATTTGATAGTCGTTGGATTGATGTGATGGAAAATAAAGGAAAACGTAGTGGAGCCTATTCTTCTGGTTCGTATAGTACGAGTCCTTATATTTTACTCAATTGGCAGGATAATATTAACAATGTTTACACACTTGCGCATGAATTAGGGCATAGTGTGCATAGTTATTATACAAGAAAAAACCAACCATTTGTTTATGGTGATTATTCGATTTTCTTAGCGGAGGTTGCTTCGACAACAAATGAAAATTTACTAACTGATTATCTTCTTAAGAAATATGATGATCCAAAAGTTCGTGCTTACTTGTTGAATCACTATTTGGATGGATTCAAGGGTACTGTATTCCGTCAAACCCAATTTGCTGAATTTGAACATGCTATTCATCAAGCGGATCAAGAAGGAGTGGCGCTGACTGCGGATTACTTGACCGAAACATATTTTGATATTAACAAGAAATATTACGGAGAAGCGATGGTTTATGATGCTGAAATCGGTTATGAATGGTCTCGTATTCCGCATTTTTATATGAATTATTATGTGTTCCAATATGCGACTGGTTTTTCTGCAGCATCTGCATTGAGTGCGAAGATTTTAACAGAAGGCCAAGAAGCGGTGACTGCCTATATTGATTTCTTGAAAGCGGGAAGTTCGGATTATCCTATCGATGTGTTGAAAAAAGCAGGAGTTGATATGGCAACTCCTAATCCGGTGGATGATGCACTAAAAGTATTTGAACAAAGATTAGATGAACTAGAAAAATTAGTTAAATAATATATTGTGAAATTTGCTAAAAAAAGACATCGTAGCGATAATGGCTGCGAGTCTTTTTTTTCGTATGTTTGAGTGATGCCAATATTCATAGGATAGACAAATAAAAATAGGTATGTGAACTATTGAATTATAAGCGTTTATATGGTATATTATAACCGTGAAATAAATCACAAACAAATACCCCCTTTATTTGATTGTGTGAATTTCTCCTTTTGATTGCGCTGTAAGAAGCCGTGGCATTTTGCTACGGCTTTTTACGTTATTACGATACTAACTCAGAATTAAAGGAGGATTAAAGATGGAATTTGAAGATGAAAAATTACTACGAGAAGTACTTCTTTTTGCGGGAAGTGTAGATACGAAGATTAATGATATGTCACTTGAAGTGATTGATTTTGGAAATCTGCGGGACTATACAAAAAATGAAGTACTACTAACGCTTTATTGGTTGGAAGAGAATGGCTTTTTAACAAGAAATAATAATATTGCAGAAAAAAGATATACGTTAACTTTAAAAGGGGAATTACTATATGATCGCTTTTCTCAAATAGAAGAGTAAAAGGAAATAATTATTAACCATGGATGGTTGTTGCTATTCATGGTTTTTTTGCGTTTTTAATTTGTGAAAAAGCAATCTGTTGTTGACAATGATAATCATTATCAATTAAAATGATAATTAACGTATCCTTTTACATAAACTTTTACTCCACTTTTATTAGTGGGGGTTTTTTATAAATAGTAGTTTTTATTAAAGAAGGGAGATTTAAGTATGAAGAAAGTTTTAGTTTTGGCTGCTTTTATTGCCTTATTCAGTTTTTCGTTTCTTTCTACGGGATTAACGGCACAAGCTGCTCTTAAGGATGGCACCTATTCGGTTGATTATACGGTACTACAAGGGGATAGTGATTCCGTATCTATGGCGAATGACTATTTTGATAAGCCTGCAACGGTAACTGTAAATGGAGGTAAATCTACTGTTAGTTTGCAAGTGAACCATAGTAAGTGGATTACTGGTTTATGGGTCGAAGGTAGTGCGGTTAGTGTGACTTCGAAAAATACAGCGAATGATACTCGAAAAGTGTCGTTTCCTGTGTCGACTTTAAGTAGTCCTGTTAATGCAAAAATCAAAGTAGATATTGATGATGACGATTTAAATTATCATCATGAGTATCAAATCAAGTTACGTTTTGATGAAGGTTCTGCTAAAGCATTAGCTGGCGCGGTAAAGTCTTCTGATAATAACGATACAGCAACCCCAGCAACAAAAAGTGACTCAAGTAATAAAGTAGCAAATCCGAAGTCTAGTGATTCTAGCCAAATGTTTTTATATGGAATTATTTTTGTTGCAGCAGGGACAGGGTTAGTTTTACTTAAAAGACGTGCGATTTTTAAATAAAGGGGGATTATGATGAAGAAATTATGGAAAAAAGGTTTAGTAGCTTTCTTGGCTTTGACACTTATTTTTCAATTGATACCTGGTTTTGCTAATGCGGCTGATTCTCGTCTGAAAGATGGCGGGGAATACCAAGTTCAAGTGAATTTTTATAAAGATAATACAGGGAAAACAACGAAAGAATCTTCAGAGGCAGATAAATATATTGACCATACAGCAACGATTAAAGTAGAAAATGGTCAACCTTATATGTACTTAACAATTACAAATAGTACTTGGTGGCAAACAATGGCGGTTTCAAAAAATGGGGCTCGTCCAGAAAAGCCAGCACAAGCGGATGTTTATCAAGATCGTTATGAAGATGTTCAAACAGTGAGCACAGACGCAGCGAAAGATACGCGTGTAGAGAAATTCAAGCTTAGTTCTTTAGATGATGTTATTTTCTCTTATATGCATATTAAAGTAGATGCAATTAGTTATGATCACTGGTATCAAGTGGATTTAACCATTGATCCAAGTACTTTCAAAGTTATTTCAGAACCGGCTATTACAACACCTGTGACTCTTTCGGACGGAATTTACACGATTCCTTTTGTAGCGAAAAAAGCAAATGATGATAGCAACTCAAGCATGCAAAATTATTTTAATAATCCTGCTTGGCTGAAAGTGAAAAATGGGAAGAAAACTGTTGCAATGACAGTAAATGATAATAAAACAGTAACAGCTTTAAAAACAAATCTTGCTGGAGCTTTGCAAGATGTTAAAGTAGTTTCTGAAGATAAAGATGCAAACACGCGTATTGTGGAATTTGAAGTGGAGGATTTAAATCAACCACTTGCGGCTCATGTTAATTATGAAGCGCCGTTCAATGGTTCTGTATACAAAGGACAAGCAGACTTCCGTTATGTGTTTGATACAACGAAAGCAACTGCGGCTAGTTCGTACCCTGGTAGTGATGAGACGCCTCCTGTAGTAGATCCAGGCGAAACAAAACCACCAGTAACAAAACCTGATCCAGGTACAACGAATCCACCAGTGACTACGCCGCCAACAACACCAAGTAAACCGGCAGTAGTTGATCCTAAAAATTTACTGAATAACCATACGTACTCCATTGATTTTGATGTATTTAAAGACGGAACAACGGAAACTTCTATGATGGAAAGCTATGTGATGAAACCGGCTTTAATCAAAGTAGAAAATAACCAACCTTATGTTTATTTAACTTTAACAAACAGAAGCTGGATTAA
Source organism: Listeria monocytogenes ATCC 19117 (assembly GCF_000307025.1). GTDB lineage: Bacteria > Bacillota > Bacilli > Lactobacillales > Listeriaceae > Listeria > Listeria monocytogenes_B. The sequence continues at coordinate 2,280,440 of NC_018584.1, read as the reverse complement.
AACTTTCCAGTATAAAGCAAATGGTGTTTGGAAAGATATGGAAGTTGTTTCCGGAGATATCAACAAAAATACGAGAACCGTCAAGTATCCTGTAAAAGATGGCACGGCTAATACAGATGTAAAAACGCATGTATTAATTGAAGATATGCCAGGCTTCTCTTACGACCATGAGTATACGGTTCAAGTAAAACTTAATGCAGCAACAATTAAAGATATTACCGGGGAAGATGTAACGTTAAAAGAACCGGTGAAAAAGGATATTTTAAATACTGGCAATGTAGCGAATAACAATAATGCTGGGCCAAAATTGGCAAAACCCGATTTTGATGACACAAATTCTGTTCAAAAAACGGCAAGTAGCACAGAAAAAAATGCGAAAACGAATGATTCATCAAGTATGGCATGGTACGTTACGTTATTTGGAGCTTCCTTCCTTTATTTAGCTTATCGATTAAAACGTAAAAGATTGAGTTAATAAAACTAGTAAAAGCGAGTTAGGTTGGGGGTTTCCTTTGCTTAACTCGCTTTACCGATTTTATTTTATAAATGGGGGAATTAGTGATGAGGAAAATGGCTGTCATATCTTTGATGTTATTACTTTTTTTAGTTGGCTGTGGAAAGGAAGAGGCGGCTCAAAAGCCTGAACAAAAATCGGAGAAGGAGCCAAAAATTGTGGCGACTACGGTAGCGATTACGGAAATTATGGATAAACTTGATTTGCCACTCGTTGGAATTCCGACTAGTTCTAAAAAACTTCCGGAGCGTTATGCAGATGTAAAGGAAACTGGGTCGCCTATGGGGCCTGATTTGGAAATTATTCGGATGTTGAAGCCAGACATGGTCCTTTCAACGAAAACGCTAGAAGCGGACTTAAAGGCTGGGTTTGAAGGGGCCGATTTAAAAGCGGACTTTCTAGACTTTACGAGTATTGCCTCGATGCAAACAGAAATTAAAAAACTTGGAGCAGAATTTGATCGTAAAGAGGAAGCAGCTAAATTAAATGGTGATTTAACGAATGAGATTGATAAGGTGAAGTCGAGCGTGGCGAAAAAGAAAAAGCCAACTGTTCTTATTCTGATGGGGGTTCCGGGCAGCTACTTAGTTGTAACGGAACATGCGTATATTGGTGATTTGGTCAAACTTGCTGGTGGAGAAAATGTCATTAAGGACCAAAAAGTAGAATATTTAGCTTCTAATACAGAATACTTACAAAGTGCCAATCCTGATATTATTTTGCGGGCGGCTCATGGTATGCCTGCTGAAGTGGTTAAAATGTTTGACGAGGAATTTAAAACAAATGATATTTGGAAACATTTTGATGCGGTGAAAAATAATCGGGTGTATGATTTGGATGAAAATTTATTTGGTATGACAGCGAGTTTGAATGCACCAGAAGCACTACAGGAAATGGAAAAGATGCTTTATGACAATTAAGCAAAAAAGTTCTTTTGGGGCTGTAATTATTTTATTGATTGGGACTATTTTGTGGGCAGTTCAGGCGGGAAGTTTGTCGATGTCGATTCCAGCTTTTTTGAGTGGGGTTTTTAGTGGCGGAAATGAGATGGTGAATGTCGTGATTGATTTGCGATTTCCGCGGATTATTATTGCCCTGATAGCTGGTGCGGCGCTATCGGTTTCAGGGTTGTTACTTCAAGCTGTGATGCGGAATCCGCTTGCTGATGCTGGGGTGATTGGGATTTCTGCGGGTGCGAAATTTTTTAGTTTTGTGATTATTTTATTTTTACCGGAATTATATTTTTGGTTGCCACTTTTTTCTTTTATTGGGGGAGCACTGGCTTTTTTTCTAGTCTTTTTGTTTAGTTATCGTTCTGATTTTAATCCGCTTCGTTTTATTATTATTGGGATTGCGATTAATGCGGTTTTTACAGGGCTGAGTGATGCGTTATCTTCGCAAGTGGCGCTTGTTTCTAGTCAGTCGGCCAGTAGTGCTGCAAGTTTGGCAATGAAAAAATGGTCCGACGTGGAAACTTTATTGATATATGTAACGATTGGACTGATTTGCGCGCTTTTACTTGCTAAATGGTGCAATGTGTTGGGGCTTGAGAATAAGATGGCTAGAGGCTTTGGTGTGCCGGTTAATAAGACACGTATTTGGCTGGCATTGATTGCTGTACTCCTTGCGTCAATTACCACGGCGGTAGTTGGTGTTATTGCGTTTGTTGGTTTACTTGTACCACATATTGCCAGAAAACTAGTTGGCGGAAATTATCAAATACTTGTGCCGTTTTCAATATTATTTGGGGCTTTATTGCTACTTTTCGCGGATACGCTAGGCAGAACGTTATTTCAACAAATGGAAATCCCTGCGTCTGTGATTATGCTTATTATTGGTGGTCCGTTCTTAATCTTTTTAATGCGAAAGGGTGATTTTTATGGAAGTAAGGGACGTTAATTTTAGTTATAATGGAACGGATGCGATTTTAAAAAATGTCTCCTTTACTATCCAGAAAAATAAAATCAATACGATTGTTGGGCCAAATGGTAGTGGGAAATCTACTTTGTTAGAAATTTTGGCTAGACTCCTTTCGCCTGATTCTGGTGATGTTTTACTAGAAGGGAAATCGATTTTTGAATGGAAAGCAAAAGAATTTGCGCAAAATGTAGCGATTGTTCATCAAAATAACGTTCTTCCGAATGAACTAACGGTGAAGGAATTGCTTTACTTTGGTCGTCTACCTTATAAAAATTGGCGAATGACTCGGACGAAGGCGGATGATCTGGCTGTTGAGCAGGCTTTGATGCAAACGGAGCTAACTGAAAAAGCGGAGAAATTTGTTGATAGTCTTTCTGGAGGAGAGCGGCAGCGTGTTTTTATAGCAACAGCATTGGTTCAAGATACACCTATTTTGCTGTTGGACGAGCCGACGACATTTCTGGACATGTATTTTCAACTAGAAATTTTAGAGTTAGTAAAACGGTTAAATCAAGAAAAAAATTTGACTATTGTAATGATTTTGCATGACTTAAACCAAGCGTTGATGTATAGTGACCATTTGATTGTGATGAAAAATGGGAAAGTGGTTGCAAAAGGAGTACCAGGAGAATTACTAACAACGGAGCTGATTGCTGAAACTTATGGTGTAGTTGCGAAGGTTTTAAACGATGCGAACACTGGGAAATACATTGTTCCTCAAAAGCGAAAGGAGTTTTAAAGAGTGAAAATAAAATCGTTTTTGGGGAAAAGTTTGACCTTGGTTGTGTTAGTGGTTTTTCTTTTTTCTGGATGGAAAATTGGAATGGAACTGTATGAAAATAAGCATAACCAGACAATCCTAGATGATGCGAAAGCTGTTTACACAAAAGATGTTGCTACTACAAATGTGAATGGTGAAGTACGTGATGAGCTTAGAGATTTGCAAAAATTAAATAAAGATATGGTTGGGTGGCTGACGATTGCAGATACGGAAATAGATTATCCAATTTTGCAAAGTACGGATAATGATTACTATTTACATCACAATTATAAAAATGAAAAAGCACGAGCGGGCAGTATTTTTAAAGATTATCGGAATACGAATGAGTTTTTGGATAAAAATACGATCATTTATGGGCATAATATGAAAGACGGATCCATGTTTGCGGATTTACGTAAATACTTGGACAAAGATTTTTTGGCGGCTCATCCAACGTTTTCCTATGAATCGGGCTTGGCGAATTATGAAGTGGAAATCTTTGCTGTGTATGAAACGACGACTGATTTTTATTACATTGAAACAGAATTTCCGGAAACAACTGATTTTGAGGATTATTTACAAAAAGTGAAACAACAATCTATGTATAAATTAAATGTAAAAGTTAGTGGAAAGGACCGAATTATAACACTTTCAACTTGCGATACAGAAAAAGATTATGAAAAAGGACGGATGGTTATTCAAGGAAAATTAGTAACAAAATGAGAAAGCACCAAAATATAATAACATTTGGCGCTTTTTCCTTTTTTGGAAAGGGTGCGAACGATGAAACTATATGAACTAACCGATAATTATTTAAAAGTACAAGAATTTTTGGAAGAAAATAATACTGATGCTGTGAAAGATACGTTAGATGCGCTTACTGATAGTTTTCATGATAAATCAGAGAATATTGTTAAACTTATTAAGTCTTTAGCTGCTGATGCTGAAATGGCGGGAATAGAAGCGAAACGACTTTTAAAACGAAAACAAGCACTAGAAAATAATGTTCAAAATTTAAAAAACTATTTACAAACAGAGATGGAACGAATGGAAATTAGAAAAATAAACAGTACACTTTTTACAATTCAAATACAAAAGAATCCACCAAGTGTGGAAATAGTGGAAGAAGCTTTGCTAAAATCGTTCTTTTTACTACAAGAACCTAAAATTGATAAAAAGCGAATTGCAGAGATACTAAAATCTGGTGAGGAAGTAAAGGGTGCTAGATTAGTTGAAAGCGAATCGATTCGAATAAGATAAATAAAACAACCAAAATCGTTGAATTCTTCAACAATTTTGGTTGTTTTTTGTTAATAATGACATTTTTGCGGCTATAAACGTAAAATAGTTCACATTTTCGTAACAAACTGTCCTATTTTTTGTACCTTGAGAACATTTAGCTGCTTCCTCCTATGAAATAATTAATCTTGAGTAAACAAAGGAGGGGCGAATGTGAGTCATTTGAAAAAATTAGTATCTATATTAATTTGTACTTTGCTGATAGTTTCATTTCTTCCATTTTCAGTTTGGGCAAATAGTCAAGAAAGGGATGGAACGGACGTAGAAGAAATAACTACGAAAGAAAAGGTTACGCAGGAAACGACTTCAAATGAAACTACTTCAGAGCCTTTAAAAGAGACCACAGTCAATGAAGCAATAAACACAAAATCATTTCCAACTGGGAATTATTCAGGGGACTTTAGTATTAATTCTCAAAAAGATGTGATTGAATCTGGTCAGACGGTAAACTATAACATTTATTTAAAAATTACTGGACCAAACACAACATACCAAAATGCTAAATTAGTAATCAATTTACCAAAAAACGGGGAATTTAATCAATCATTAAATGAACTTAAGATTGCGGGAGAAACGCCAAGTTATAACAAAACAACTCGTCAGCTCGTTTACACATATCAAACACTGAACAGTGGTGTTGTTGATAAAGTGATTCTTAAGCTGACTACGAAAAATGGCTACACACCAAATGGAACGAAATTAGTAGTAACAGGTGAATTAAGTGCAGATAATTTACTTGGAAAAGTAACCGAACAGGCTGAAACAACTGTCAACGCAACAGCCACAACAGCTTTATCAAATGATTTTACTAGGGTAGAAAATAGCATCAATAATAATCCGAGTCAAGGTGATATCGGGATTTGGTCTTTCAACCTAAATATTCCGAAAAAGTCTACAGGAAGCCTTTTTATGGAAGAAGGTAAGAAGATTGTTATTGAGTATATATTGGCAGATAAGCTAGATTACTTAGGTGTAGCAGGAGATACACCAGAACCAACGAAGGTCGAAGGACAAAAACTAACTTGGGAAATTGCAGCACCTACATATTTGGAACAAGAAAAAGCAAACAGTTTACTTAACAAGACTTTCCAAATTAGAACGTTCTTCCAAACTACTATACCAAATTTTGCAACGGTGGAAAATAAAGCTGTTGCAACAACGAACTTTGTTACTTTGGCTGATAGCATTGTAGATACATCCAAAGCATCTGTTTCAGTTTCAGCAAGTGACCCAGCGACAATCCCGCCAACTATTGGAAGTGTTTATGCTCCAGCACACAGAGGCCCGGTGGATGCGAATTGGGGAATCGCTACTGTGACCGGAAATCCTGATATAAAAGCATATGATACTGCTAAATTAGGCTTTAGTTTGATGTTAAATTCGGCGATGAATGATTCACCTTCGTACGACTTCCTTTATTATGATGCTTACTACAATATAGATGATAATTTAAATTTGGATTACTTCCAGAGCGGCGATTTTTACTTTAAACCAAATGTTAATTACCCTGGTTGGGCGCAACTAAAGAAATCACCTAAGTATAATTTACTCGTGAAATATGATGGTGATAGCGACTGGACGACACTAAAAGAAGATGTAGAACTGAGCAAAATGTATTCGAGAAAAGATCTTGGGATTCCAGATGATAAGCACGTGAGTAAAGTATGGCTTCATTTCACGTATGCTCCAGCTGGAATGTATGCTGCTAATCTATCTTTCTTTACAACAGTCAAAGAAGGTTATGTAGGTGAGGTTAGAAATAGTACACAAATCAACATGTACGGAGCGGATAGTCAAGGCTATATCCATTATTATGACGATACAAATCCTTGGCCGGAAGCTTGGAAAAATTATGCAGGAGACCGAACAGCGCAAATAATTCCGCAACCTACTGGTAAAAATAAATTTGTACAAGGATCAGTTGCGTTTGATGATACCGATGGGAATTTAATCAACATAGGTGATAATTCTATTTCTGTTAATTTAGAAAGCAATAAAGCTTCTATTTCACGATTAAAAGGTCCTTTTGAAGCAGTGGTTTTGTTACCTTCAGGGGTCAAAATGAAAAAAACGGAGCAAAATGACTTTAATGTAACAGTGTTGAACGAGAATTACCAAAACGCAGGGCGTCAATTACTAAAAGTCAAATGGGATAAAAAGACGCTTTTACCAGCAGAAAAATTAACGGCAAAAATTAATGTGAGTGTTGCAAAAGACACACCTAGTAATATGACTGTTGAGATGTTTGGTTTCTTGCAGGAGACAGATTTTAATGTGCCGGAAGTGACTGGAACTCCAACCATTTCTGATACAAAAATGGAAATTGACTCAGATGACATTAATCAAAATGGGAATTCGGAAGAGTCTAGAATCACATCGGGAAACCATTACATTTTAAATACGAGTAATCATTTGAAAATTAGTAAAAAAGCTAAGGGTAATCGCGATAAAGAATACAGCGGATTGGCAAATGCCACAACAAATTCCATTGTTTCATATCAATTGTCACTGGAAAATGATTCAGATGAAAAAATAGCTAATATGGTTTTAATGGATGTTTTACCAAGTGAAAATGATTTAGGAATTACAGATAACAGCGAACGTGGTAGTAAATTCAACTTGGAGCTAACGAAAGCAGTGGCAATTCCAAATGAATGGAAAGATAAGGTTGACGTAAAATATAGTACTGCCAAAAACCCTAAACGTGCGGGCGTTCTTGATAAGCACACGATTTATCCAACTGGTTCAGAGCCTCTAGTTGATAACGCAGAAGCAACGGAAGCAGATTGGTTAACCGCATCAGAAGTACAAGATTGGTCCAAAATTTACTCTTTTAAAATGGAATTAAAAGAAGGTATTGAGTGGATTCCTGGGAAATCCATGAAAATTCAATTTGATTTAAAAACACCAAAGAAAAACCAAATAGATAAGGGATTTTTAAATCAGCAAACAAAAAAAGAAGACCGAGCAGCATGGAATTCATTTGCTGTGGCTGTAAATAATTCTCAAGTAATTGAGCCGGCCCAAGTAGGAGTGGCTTTAGATGATAGTGTTGCGCCAGTTACGGTGCAATATGTTGATCAAAACCATAAACAAATTGCCAGCCCAGAAACATTAACAGGAGCTTACGGAGAAAAATTCACTGCAAAACAGAAAAAAATTACTAACTACACCCTTGTAAAAACACCCGCGAATGTAAGTGGAACATTTAACGAAAAAGCACAGACAGTTACTTTTGTTTATCAAAAAGTGACAGCCGGAAACATCATTGTCGATTATGTCGATAAGAATGGTGAAAAATTAGCTGATTCGATTGTTTTAACAGGAAAATTAAATTCAAGTTATCGAACTTCGGCCAAAAAAATCTCGGGATATAAATTGTATCAAACACCTAAAAATGCATCGGGGAAATTTTTGAATAGCTCACAAAAAGTAACTTATGTGTATGAAAAAACTAGCGCTTTATCAGTTTCTTCTAATGAAAGAGCTGGAAATGTGAAAAAATCGGAAAAACTGCCACAAACGGGAGATTCTAAGAAAACTAATTTATGGTTTATTCTTGGAATGCTCTTACTTTCAAGTGCTTTTGTACTTGCAAAGAAAAGATGATATTAAAAGTATTTTAAAAGGTGTTTAAAGTGTTTCCAATTCATTTTGCTTATTAAAAAGACACATATTACTTTGGATTTCGCAAAAAGTAATTATTGGGTGCATTTATTTGTCAAAACTCAACAAATCTTTTAGGGATTTAACAACAGTTAGAAATAGATTATAGGAGGACAAAACAAAGTGAAAAATATCAGACACTGGAAGAAGCTAGTTATTGCAATGGTTATCGGATTACTAGTATTCCAAAACGTTTCACCTGTACTAGCTACAATGACAGACGATGAAACGGCAAAAACAACATTAAAAATCACCAAAGAAGATAAAGATACAAAAGAAAAAATCAATGGTTCTACCTTTGAGATAAAGAATAAAGAAACGGGCGAAACAAACGATTTAACAATCAGCGCGAATGGTGAAGCGACTATGGATTCACTTTCACCTGGTGACTATCTTGTTAAAGAAAAAGTTGCGCCAAAAGGTTACACACTAGATGAAAAAGAATATAGTGTAACTTTAGCAGAAAAAGAAGAAGTGATTACTTCGGTTTCAGCAAAAGTGCAAGAAGAAACAACAAAAGAAGCAACAACACCAACACCGGTTAAAAAAGCAACACAAAATGCAAATCTAAAAGCTGCTATTACAGACAATATTTTTAACAAAGTAACGCTAAAAGATGGTAATGGCGATGAAATCAACACTTCAGACCGAATTCAAAATGGTAGCGGTGTTGTGCTTAACATGAACTTTGCGTTTTCTGGGAAAAATTATAAAGCGGGAGATACGTTTACAACTGTTTTACCAGATGCTTTCAACTTTGGGAACAAAAATTTAAGTGGTAACTTCTTACCATCTACAGAAGCAGAATGGACGCTTGACGTTACAACGCGTGAACTTACGATTACTTTCTTAAAAGATGGCATTCAAGAAGGCGATTATGATGTGAATATCAGTACAGCCTTCAAAGTGTTTACCTCAACAGAAGAAACGATACAGGAAGTTGTTTTCAAGACAGCTGGGAAAGATACTGTTTATCAAATCGAAGTTGTACCAGTAGTTAACTACCCAACAACTGTAGGAATTACGGCGAATCCAGGGGTAGTAAATCCGACAAAAGGTCAAGTAGATGCCAAGTTCAACTTAACAAAAGAAAAAGATGCTAAGGGTGAGCTGAAACTTAATGATTATGCTTCCGGTGGAACAACAACTATTGATAAAGATACCATCAAAGTATATTCGAGTGATGTTAGTGCTGGGGGAACCTTCATAGGTACGAAAAAATTACTTGTAGAAGGCACAGATTATACGCTAACTTATTCCGCAACTTCTCTAACTGTTACGTTAAACGGTGGGCTTGCTGGGAAAGGCTACCAAGTAACATATGACCGCACAATCAATAAACCAAGTGATTCACTTTCTTATATGTCTACACAAGCTTATACAGTAGGCGATTCAGGAACATTATCAAGCAACTCCGCTTATGTTTACCTGACAATGACAAATTATAAGCATATCGAGAAAAAAGCTACTTACAACGGCTCAACACAAAGTATTGATTGGAAAATTAACTTTAACTTTGATCAAGACGAAATATCTCCTTCAACAGTGCTTACCGATGTTTTAGCGGATAATGATGTCGAATATGTAGCAGATTCACTTAAAATTAAACGAGTAACTTTTAACGCAACGAATGGATCGCCAATCGTTGGAGGTGACGCTTCAAGTGATTGGACAACTTCAGCAATCTCGGCAAATGGGAATTTTAATTTAACGTATAAAAACACAAACACAAACGCATATGAAATCACTTATTCCACGAAAATCACGGACTTTAGTGATCGTAAAATTAAAAATGAAATTACAGATGAAAATGGTGTTTCCGCTGACGCAACGATCGCGATTCAACCAGATTTACTGAAAAAAGAAGCTGGAACAATTGACTATTTTAATAACACGATGACATGGAAAATCACTGCCAACTCTGACAGAATTAAGATGGGGAATCTTAATATCACAGATGAATTTTCTACTGGTGTAAAAGCCCTTAAGAGCTACACTGTTCGTGCCTATACAGATAATATCAATAGCGTCTTATTAACAGAAGGCAAAGATTATACGATTGATAAAGATGTGACACCAGCTGGTTTTTATATCCAACTTATCGGCGATTATGCTACAACAGACAAAAAAATTGTAGTTGATTTCGTCACAGAAATTGACCTTTCTGATGTAACAAAAACGATTGATAATAAAGCATCCATTTCTTATTACGATGGCGGAATTATCAAGTATGTTGATGATGTAAAAGCTTCCATGACACCAGACCCAGCTATGATGACAAATGGTGGTAAATACGGATCGTACAACTCTACTACGGGGAATATCGATTGGATTGTATCTGTAAATGCTATGGCGAAAAACTATGACAACTTAATTTTTGATGATGCTATTCCAACTGGATTAACATACGTAGAAGGCTCACTACAATATCGTAATGTAGCTTCCACAAGTGAGATGATGAATTTATACATCCCGCTTAACTCTGTTGGAACAGTAGCTAAAACAGGTGATAAAAACTACCCAACAAAAGTCGATACTACTGGGAATAAACTACATTTAGAATTCGCTAACTTGGAGAATTCACGCGTATTTATTAAATACAGTACCAAACCAAACGAAAACTGGTATTTCTACTCCTACGTACAAAACACTGCGAAGGTGAGCGATAATGGAGTAGGCGAAAAATCTTACAGTTACCAAGCATACGCAAGCAAACTTTATAATGCGATGACAAAAACGGCTACTATTGATCCATCTTTTGATAATAAAGTTAACTGGGTTGTTACACTGAACAATATCTCTGCAGATCGTCCTATTAACAATCCAACAATTACAGATACAATGAAAACAGGAACAACAGGAGCGCAAGTAGTAAAAAGTAGCTTTAAAGTAATCAATGAAACGACGGGTGAAGATATTGACTCAAAATATTATGACATCACTTACACAGACAATAATTTCACTATCCAGTTCAAAGACTATAAAGCAACTGCACCAATTAAAGTAACCTATAGTACAATCAGCTTGATGTCTGGGCTTGTTAGTAACACAGCGACAACTGCTTCTCCTGACTACGGTAGTTTACCAATGACATATAAATCAAGAACAACAAGCATATCGCCAGCCTTCACTATTGGTAGTGGTAGCGGGACGGCAACAATTGGTTCACTTGAAATTACCAAAGTGGATAAAAAGGATAATACGAAAAAACTAGCAGGAGCTAAATTCCAACTTTATACGCTTGAAGGTGATAAAGCGGGACAAGAGGCTACCACTGATACAGATGGTAAAATCGTGATGGATGGCCTTCAATCTGGGAAATATAAACTAGTTGAGACAGAAGCGCCAACAGGTTACACAATTAGTGATGAATATAAAGACGGTAAAGAAATCACGGTTACGGCCGATGCAGTTACAAACGTTACAATTGAAAACACAGAGCAAACTGGTAGCGCGGTTCTTTTAAAAGAAGATAGTGTAACGAAAGACGCTATCGCAGGAGCAGAATTCGAATTACAAAATGCAGACGGTACAAAAGTCGCTGAAAACTTAGTGTCTAATGCAGATGGTAAAATCGAAGTAACTGACTTAGCGCCAGGCGATTACCAATTTGTAGAAACAAAAGCGCCAACTGGCTATGTATTAGATGCAACGCCAAGCGAATTCACGATTGAATTTAACCAAGAAGCCGCTGTAATTGTTACAAAAGAAAACACAGCGAAAACTGGTAGTGTGGTTCTAACGAAAGAAGATAGTGTAACGAAAGCTACGATAGCCGGAGCGGAATTCGATTTACAAAAAGCAGACGGAACAAAAGTATCCGAAAACTTAGTAACAGACGCAGACGGTAAAATCGAAGCAAACGATTTAGCACCAGGAGACTACCAATTTGTAGAAACGAAAGCTGCGGCTGGCTATGTATTAGATGCAACGCCAAGCGAATTCACGATTGAATTTAACCAAGACAAAGCAGCTGTCGTAACAAAAGAAAACACAGCAAAATCTGGCAGCGTAGTTCTAACAAAACAAGATAGTGCAACAAAAGCTGCGTTATCTGATGCGGAATTTGAACTACAAACTGCCACTGGAACTAAAGTAAAAGATAATTTAACAACGAATGCAAGTGGTGAGATAGAAGTAGCTGATTTAGCACCAGGCGATTACAAGTTCATTGAAACCAAAGCACCAACAGGCTACGAATTAGATGCCACACCGGTTACTTTTACCATCGAATTTAACCAATCGACTGCAGTCAAAGTAACAAAAGAAAATGTTGCGAAAACTGGTAGTGTGGTCTTAACTAAGCTAGATAGTAAATCAAGAAGTAATTTAGCTGGTGCAGAGTTCGAATTACAAACAAAACTTGGTGTCAGTTTGAAAGATAAAGTAGTGACAGAAGCAAACGGTCAACTGCAAATTGATAACTTAGCACCAGGCGACTACCAATTAGTAGAAACGAAAGCTCCAACAGGTTATGAGCTTGATGCAACACCAGTTGAATTCACCATTGAATTTAACCAAAAAGATGCAGTTCAAGTGACTAAAACAAATAAAATGTCTACTGGATCTGTTGTGTTAACTAAGACTGATGGGCAAACAAAAGCCCCTCTTGCAGATGCAACGTTTAAATTAGTAGACGCAGATAATAACGTCACAGAAAATCTAACAACAGATGCTTCTGGTAAACTGGAAATAACTAATCTAGCCCCTGGTGATTATCAATTAATTGAAACGAAAGCACCAAAAGGTTATGAATTAGATACCGTTCCAGTCGATGTGAAAATCAGTTTTAATCAAAATCAAGTGCTTCAAGTAACTAAAACAAATATTAAAACAGTTGTAAGCGGCAAGGTAATAGCTGAATTTGTTGATACAAAAGGAAATGTATTAGCAGAACAAGAGATTCATGCAGGTTTAGTCGGGGAGAAATATGTAACTAAAGCGAAATCTATCGCGGGTTATAAACTAACGAAAGACCCTACGAATAAAGTCGGCATATACAAAGAAGCAGATCAAAAAGTAACCTTTGTATATGAGAAAAATAAATCACCACTCGTTGTCGACCCTACTAAACCAATTAAACCTTCTAAACCAACAAAACCATCAGCAAACCCTTCAAAACAAGCCACAGTGAAAAAAGCACAAAGTCTTCCTTCAACAGGAGATAATTCCCTAGCTAATCTAATCATTACCGGATTATTCGCTAGTACACTAGGACTTTTCTTACTAAGAAAATCCAAAAAAGTAAATGATTAATAATTGTAGTCGCTATTCTTAACAGGATAGCGACTTTTTTATCTATTATATATAGAAAAAATTCCATATAATAATGCAGGAAAAGAGGGTTTTGTATTGAAAAAGTATATTTTTAGCAAAAAACATACTTTTTTGTTCACTAAAAAGACACAATAAATCCGCTTTGTTGTTCTTTAAGAACATTTTCGACTTCTCGCCCATTGTTATAATTCAACAAGTCATAGGTCTTATACAACAGACACAACTTGCATAGGAGGAAAACAGCTTAATGAAATATATGGTGAAATGGAGAGGTTTTTTTATCGTTGCAATTATTGGTTTACTCGTTTTTCAAAACGTGTCGCCTGTATTAGCAACCATTGTTGATGAAAAAACAACAATGATAACGCTTAAAATAATCAAAGAAGATAAAGATACAAAAGAAAAAATCAATGGTTCTTCTTTTGAAATTAAAAACAAAAAAACTGGAGAAACAAAAGAAGTTTCTATAACTGAACACGGGACAATTATAGAAAATTCACTTTCAGAAGGAGAATATATTGTTAAGGAAAAGAAGGCTGCTCCAGGATATACTTTAGACGAACAAACTTATAACGTCACTTTAGCTGATAAAGAAGAGGCTATAACTTCTAGTTCAACAAAAAAAGAGGCAGAAAAAACTCCATCTGTTACAGAACAACCCTCTAAAAAAGGGAATCTGAAAGCAGTTATAACAGATAATATTTTTACTGCAGTAAAGGTGGAAAATGGAACTGGAAATGAACTTGGTGCGACTAACCGTATAAAAAATGGCGGAGCAGTAGTTCTGAAAATGAATTTTACTTTCTCAGGGAAAAACTACAAAGCTGGAGATACATTTAAAACGGTTTTACCAGATTCATTCAACTTTGGAACGACTAATTTAACAGGAGATTTCTTACCTTCAACTGAAGCGAAATGGGATTTGAATGCAAGCACACGTGAATTAACCATTACTTTTTTTAAAGATGGTGTGCAAGAAGGTAATTATGATATTGAGCTTAGTACTGCTTTAAAAAGTTTCTCTGAGACAGAAAAAACTAGTCAGGTAGCGGTGTTTAATACAGCGGGTGGTAATACAGTTTACCAGTTAGAGATTATTCCTGAAGTAGACAAAGCCACACAGGTAATGCTAGAAGCGATGCCGAGTAAAGTCAATCCGGATAAAGCTACTGTGGATGCGAGATTTAATTTAACTAAAGAAACTAGTGAGCTAGGCGAACTTAGACTATCGGATACTGCTTACGGGGGTTCGACTATTATTAATAGGAATAGTATTAAGGTCTACTCAACAGATATTAGTGCTAAAGGAACATTCATTGGCTCAAAGCAATTACTTACTGAGAATACAGATTATGAATTGATTTATGCACCTTCAGGATTAACAATTAAATTAAAAGAAGGTCTAAAAGCAAAAGGGTATCAAGTTACCTATGAGCGTTCCATTGATAAGACAAATTCGTCTTTGAGTACTATCGGGACTTCAGCAACAACAGTTGGAAGTTCTGGCATGTTATCAAATGGAAGTATGACCATTTCAGTAACAATAAAAGCATATGATCATTTAATTAAAAAAGCAGTTTATAACCCTGTAACTCAATGTATTGATTGGACAATTAATGTTAATTATGATTTAGCAAACTTGACTCCTGGTACGGTTTTAACAGATGTATTAACAGACGATAATGTTAGTTATGTTGCAGATTCTTTGAAGATTAAGCGAGTCACTTTTAATGAAGAATCAGGAGAAGCAGTAATAGGCGATGATGCGTCTAATGATTGGACTGTTTCGACTATATCAGACAACGGTAGTTTTAATATGAACTACAAGAAAACTGATGAAAAAGCATATCAAGTAACGTATTCTACAAAACTAACCGATTTTAGTCCACGAAAAATTAAAAATGAAGTAACGGATGAAAAAGGTGTTAAAGCAACAGAAAACTTTGATTTCAAGCCAGACTTACTAAATAAAGAAGCTGGAGAGATTGATTATTATAATAATACAATGGATTGGACTATTACAGTTAATTCGGAAGGTATTAATATGCAAAACATTAATATCGTTGACGAGTTTTCTACAGGTGTAAAAAGTTTAGTCAGCTACAATGTGTACGCTTATCCTTCTGATTCAGGCTACAAATTATTAACAGAAGGTAGAGACTTTACCATCCAAAAAGACGTCTCGCCAGCTGGGTTTAAAATTAAACTTATCGGTAACTATGCGACAACAGATAATAAAATTGTTGTGAAAATGAAAACAAAAATTGATTTAACTGATGGAGCAAAAACGCTAGATAATAAAGCCTCGTTTTCATATTTTGACGGTAGTTTAACCCAGTATTCAGAAACAATAAAGGCAGAAGCAACACCGGAAACTAGTATTTTAGCTAACGGTGGGAAGGTCGGTAAATGGAATCCGGCAACTGGTGAAATAAATTGGATTGTATCTGTCAATGCAATGGGGAAAAAATATGATAAATTGGTTTTAGATGATGAATTTTTAGATGGTACAACCTTTGTTGAAGGATCTTTACAGTATCGTAATGTAGTTAATTCATCCGAGCTGACCGACTTGAGTATTCCTCTAGAGATAAAAGGGACTTTAGCACAAGTTGGGGATGCTAATTATCCAACCAAAATAGACACATCAGCCAATAAAATACATTTGGAATTTGGTAATTTAGATACTAATCGTGTATTTGTTAAATATAAAACAAAACCAAAAGATAATTGGTTCTTCTCACAGTGGGTAAACAATAAAGCTATCGTCTCAGATAATGGAGCAGATGAACAAATATACGAGACGAAAGAGTTTGCTTTTTTGCAAAATGAAGTTATTAAGGTAGCTGGAAACATAGATAATGTCTATGGAAATAAAGTGAACTGGAATATGGAACTCTTGAATATTTCTCCAGAAAGAACACTGTCTAATCCGGTTATTACCAATCGATTGGAACAAGGAAATACGGGCGCTCAGTTTATTAAAAATAGTTTTCAGGTAATTAATACAAAAACGAACGAACCGATAAACGAAGAAAATTATGATATTATTTTTGAAGGAAATACCTTTACCATTCAATTTAAAAACTATACTGCAATGGCGCCAATAAAAGTAAGCTACAGCACAATAAGTTTACTTTCAGGACCAATTTCTAACGAAACGACGGTGGAAGCAGAAGATTTTAGTAATGTTCCAATGTTCTTTAAAAAAAGAAATGCAGCAGTATCACCAGTCTTTACAGTGGGATCTGGATCAGGGATTGCAACGATTGGCACGATTAAAATCACAAAAGTGGATGAAGACGATACTACGAAGAAATTAGAAGGCGCAAAATTTCAGCTTTACACACTAGATGGTGAAAAATCTGGACAAGAAATAAAAACTAATTCAGAAGGTGAAATTCTACTAGATGGTATACAATCTGGGAAGTATAAATTAGTTGAAACAGAAGCTCCAGAAGGATACAACATTAGCGATGAATACAAAGAAGGAAAAGAAATTACTGTTAATTCATCTGGTGAGGAACTTCTTTTAACCATCAAAAATGCTATGAAAAAAGGCAAGGTTATTTTAACGAAAAAGGACAGTGCATCAGATGAAGTATTAGCAGATGCCGAGTTTGAATTACAAAACGCCGCTGGGTCAAAACTAAAAGAAAAACTAACAACAGCTGCGAGCGGTAATATAGAAATAACCGATTTAGCACCAGGCGACTATAAGTTAATTGAAACCAAAGCACCAGCTGGTTACCAATTAGACGCGACCCCGGTTCATTTCACAATTGATTTTAACCAGTCAGAAGCAGCGAAAGTAAGCAAAACCAACACAGCAAAAACAGGCACGGTAGTGCTAACGAAAAAAGATAGCGCAACAAATGCCAAGCTAGCTGACGCCACATTTGAGTTACGAAACGAGGGCGGAACAGTAGTCCGTGAGAATCTCGTAACAGATGATAATGGAGAAATTAGCGTAGCTGATTTGGCACCAGGCGACTATAAATTAATTGAAACCAAAGCCCCAACTGGTTACCAATTAGACGCGGCACCAGTTCGTTTCACGATTGATTTTAACCAAACAGAAGCAGCGAAAGTAAGCAAAACCAACACAGCAAAAACAGGCACGGTAGTGCTAACGAAAAAAGATAGCGCAACAAATACCGAGCTAGCTGACGCCACATTTGAGTTGCGAAACGAGGACGGAGCATTAGTCAGCGAGAATCTCGTAACAGATGATAATGGAGAAATTAGCGTAGCTGATTTGGCACCAGGCGACTATAAATTAATTGAAACCAAAGCCCCAACTGGTTACCAATTAGACGCGGCACCAGTTCATTTCACGATTGATTTTAACCAAACAGAAGCGGCTAATGTAACCAAAACCAACAAGAAAAAAATTGGTACAATTATAGTTAAATTTATAGATGTAGAGGGCAATCAATTAAATGATGAGGAAATGCATACTGGAAATGTTGATGAAGAATACAATGTGAAAGCTAAAGAAATCGTTGGCTACACATTAGTTAAAGATTCCGCTAACAAAAAAGGTATGTATAAAGAAACTTCACAAGAAATAACCTTTGTTTATGAGAAAAAGGCAATGCCGATTATTGTGGAACCTACTGAACCATCAAAACCAACAGAACAGCTAACAGAATCAGCTACAGTAGCAGAGCCAAAACCTATAAAACAAAACTTTAAAACAACAAACAAATCAACAAATAATAAGAGAAAACTTCCTTCTACAGGAGATGAGTTCCCTTATACAATGCTATTCATTGGATTGTTTGTTAGTGTTGCTGGAGTATTCTTCTTAAAAAAACCTAAACAAATAAAATAAAAAAAAGCTATCCTAAGAAATTTAGGATAGCTTTTTCATTTAAATCCAAGCATCTTCTTCATTTTTCGTTAAAAGCATTTGAATACCTCGAACAATATTAAAGATAAACAGTCCAACAATAGCTATTAGTGTAAATATAAATAAGCTACCGGTAACGAAAAATGATACATTTGCGAGTAAGCCGCCATTTGTCAAAGCTGTAACGAAAACACTGGAGAAACATAGAACACCAGCGATAGTCGGAATAATGTGAGTTAGTAATGCAACTTTAGCATGATGAGTAACATCCTCTGATTTAGCAAAAATCCAAATCAATACTGGCACAATAACAGGTGCAAATAGGATACTAAAATAACTTAAAGCATTTAAAATACGATGATCATTCATAATCAACACACCTTTCTAAGATGTCTTTATTATAGCAAGACTAGGATTATGAAGCCCTCGTTTCAAGTTACAAAGAAGGAAAATAATATAACAAATATGTAAGAATTATAAGATTGGATTTTTAGTCTGAATAATATGAAGAAGTTGCTCTGACATAAACGCCGGTGAATGAGCAAAACTTTCTTCTGCCCAAAAAACAATCATGCCGAAAATCGCATGTGCTTGATAAGATGCAAGTAACAAGGGCTCTATACTCGAACTGTCAGCTGAATAATCAAAGTCATTTAAAATCAGTTCCCGAATAACGTCACAAACTTGATTTTGAAAACTGGGACGGATTGTCGATTTTATAACTTGTGTATAAAAAGCTTGATGACCGTATACATGATCAAAAATTTTTATCATGGAAGGTGTAAGTGTTTGAATGGAAAAAGGCGTCTTATGTGTATAAGGGTCTTGATACGCTTTTTGTAAATCAGCCAGCACTTCATCAATAATACTATCTAAAAGTTCTTCTTTGTCACGGTAATGTTTATAGAACGTGCCTCGATTAACATCTGCTACTGTAACAATATCCGTAATCGTAATCTGTTGAAAAGTTTTTTCATCAAGAAGAGTAAATAAAGCTTGGTTTAAGGCTTGTTTTGTTTTTTTAATCCTTCTATCCATCATTTGAAACTCCCATCCGAGAAAATTTCCTACTACTATACATATAACGCAAAAGTGTTGCTTAATCAACAAAACAGGCTTTCTTTACATATTGATAGCGCTTTATATCGGAGCTATAATTAAAATAAGAAGGAGAGAAATTTTATCCTTTTTAGCTTAACAAAAGTGAAGGAGGAAATAACAATGGGGAAATTAAATGGAAAAGTAGCCGTAGTAACTGGTGCAGCGTCTGGAATGGGGCAACAAATTGCGATTCTTTTTGCGAAAGAAGGGGCGAAGGTTGTTGTTGCGGATTTAAATTTAGAAGCGGCACAAAAAACAGTAGCGTTAATTGAAAAAGAACAAGGTACATCACTTGCGGTTGTTGCGAATGTCACGAAACAAGACGATATTGAAAGCATGATTAACAAAGCTACTGAGACATACGGCACGTTAGATATTTTAGTAAACAATGCGGGCATCATGGATAATTTTGTTCCAGCCGGCGAATTAACTGATGAACTTTGGGATAAAGTGTTTGCGATAAATACAACTGGTGTAATGCGAGCAACTAGAAAAGCACTTCATATCTTTGAAGAAAAAGGACAAGGGGTTATCGTTAATATCGCATCTGCTGGAGGTTTGTTTGGTTCAAGAGCAGGGGCAGCGTATACAGCTTCTAAACATGCTGTCGTTGGTTTTACAAAAAATGTTGGTTTCCAGTATGCTAATAAAAATATTCGCTGTAATGCTATAGCACCTGGAGCTGTAAATACAAATATTGGTACTACTATTTATGCTCCAGATCAATTTGGGCAAGAACGAGCTATGATTGGAATGGGAACAAATCCTCGAGCTGGTGATGCTTCTGAAATCGCCAAAGTAGCTCTATTTTTAGCTTCGGATGATGCTAGTTTTGTAAACGGGACGGTAATTACAGCAGACGCTGGTTGGACAGCTTACTAAAAATATAAAAAATCCGCATGAGAGAATTATTTTCTTTTGCGGATTTTTTATGAGAAAATAGAAAGATGGATATTTTTTAACAACTTCGCGTTTAGGGGTTGTTTCTTTGTGTAGAGAGAATGAATAGTTGTGAGCATAATGGGGTATTAAATAACAAAGTGAAAGGCGGGGATGCTTTTTGGTTCAACAGTTGGTAAGTAATGCAGCGATATTACTCGCAGGATTTTATATTATTTCTTTAGTCTATAAAGAACCAATTACGAAAGAATTATCGATAAATAGAAAAATGGTGATAGGCGTATGGGCAGGGCTACTAGGATTTGCGCTAATGATTTTTGGGATACCGATTTCAAATAATGTAATTGTTGATTTGCGTCATATCCCTATTATTATGGTGGGTTTTTATGGCGGGCCCATTCCGGCAATTGTTTCGGCGGTCATTATTACAACTTCACGATTTTTAATTTCAGTGAATTCTGCAGCGATGATGGCTGGTGTAATCATGATGCTGATTGGCATTATAACAGCTCTTTTCAGCAAACGCTTAGAAAAATATAATATTTGGGGCGTTTTTATTTTGAATATTATTGCGTGTGGTTTTGTAGTCGTTAACTTACATTTGATTTTAGCAAAAGAGCCAGACTTCTGGATAAATATGTTTATATTTGTATCGATCGCGCTTGTAATTGGCGCTGTTTCCGCAGGTTTAATGAAGAATATGATTAAATCAAAGCAATTGTTTCAAAAATACGAACAAGACTCTACGCTCGATTATCTGACGCGGTTATCAAATGTAAGGCAATTTGATGAAAAAATCAACCATGTAATGGACGATGGAAGTAGGCAAGTGACATTAATGTTAATCGATATTGATTACTTTAAAAATATTAACGATACATACGGCCATGACGCTGGTGATGCCATTTTGAAACAATTAGCTATTATTTTAAAACGAAACACATCAGATGGTTCTGAGGCATTTAGAAACGGCGGGGAAGAATTTTCCATTGTCTTATTAGATTGTCCGATTGAAAAAGGTAATTTTTTTGCTGAACAAGTGCGAAAAGAAACGGAAGATCACGATTTTATGATACCGAGTGGAAAACTAGTGAAAATTACAATTTCCGTTGGGGTTAGCAGTAGTAAAGATGGTGCTAATACAAGTGAAGGATTATTTAAATCTGCTGATGAAGCGCTGTATAAAGCAAAATTAACCGGGCGAAACCGAGTATGTATTGCAGATGAAAATTAGCTTGTCGCAAAAAAACGAGTACTTCTAGTAGATAGCTTATGTTATAATAGATTGTGTAATGATGAGCAAATAACTAGGAAACTAGTCCAAAAGGATGAGCTTTTAATGTTTGACTTAATGGATAACTTGCTGGGAGTACAGTCATTTGGTGAATTAAATAAGGACATGCCAACGACACTTTTTGTCACGGATGCAGATGGTAATATTTTAATTTCTAATAAATTCACTGCGCTCACAGTTGGAATGTCGCTCGAAGAATTGCTTCGTTGTAATGTAAGAGACCTAGTGGAAGACGGTGTATACAATGATTCTGTCACACTAGAAGCAATCCGCACAAAACAAAAGAAAACAAAAGTGATCAATACGAAGAAAGGTTTTAGCATCCGCTCGACTTCTACGCCAATACTTTATCCTGATGGCACGGTGCATTTAGTTGTTACTATGTCAGATGAAACGCAACCAGATAGTTTTAAAACATGGCGTGGTGAGGCAATTTCGGGGAATAAAGAGTCGCTTCTTCTTGAGGATTATAAAGAAAATGATGGCACTGTGATAGTAGCAGAGAGCGTCGCGATGAAGCAGATAGTTCGTGTGTGCAACCAGATCGCTCCGTTTGACAGTAAAGTCTTATTATACGGGGAGTCCGGTACTGGTAAAGAAGTCTTGTCGCGCTATATTCATGAAAAAAGTGAACAAGCTGCTGGACCTTTTATCTCGATTAACTGTGCGGCAATCCCAAAAGCATTATTTGAATCTGAGCTTTTTGGACATGAAAAAGGTTCATTTACCGGTGCGGATATTGAAAAACCCGGGATGCTTGAACTAGCTGATGGTGGCACATTATTTTTAGATGAAATTTCTGAAATGCCACTAGAGCTACAAGCGAAAATGCTCCGAGTGCTTGAAACTGGAGAGGTAAGAAGGCTTGGTTCAACAACCGAAACGAAACGCCGCTTTAGACTGATTTCAGCGACCAATCGAAACCTTGGGGAAATGGTTGAAAAAGGAACATTTAGGCGTGATTTATATTATCGTATTAATGTTGTGCCGGTTCACATTCCAGCACTCAGAGAGCGACCGCAAGATATTATTGGTCTTGCACGTCAGTTCATACAAAAATTCAATCAAAAATACCAAAAAGATTTTCAGTTAAGTGGCGATAAAACGAAAGAATTACTTTCTCATAATTGGCCAGGAAATGTTCGTGAACTTAGAAACCAGATTGAGCGATTAGTTGTTATGTCTGGAAATAAAGAAGTGACTGTTGCAGAAATAGATGATTTCGCACTAGACTTACATTTTAAAGAACAAACAAAAAAAGACTCACTTTATTTGAAAGATTATTTGCAAGACGTGGAAAAACATTTTATATTGCGAGTACTCGAAGAAAGTAATGGAAACGTGACAAAAGCGGCCAGTGTGCTTGGAATTCACCGCTCTGTTTTATATCGAAAACTAAAAACACTTCATTAAATAGAAGGCCTAATCGGATTTTGCGATTAGGCCTTTTTTGTTGCATTTTCGCGACTTCTGTTTGTAAAAACCATCATTTTGACGTCTCTTTTTTGCGACAATAAATAATATTTGAATTTATAAAGTGCTTTATAGAGCCATTTTTGATGTTGGCACGGAAGTTGCTTTATAAAGAACTGCATGTCATTACAAATATATGTGAATAATTGAACAATGAGGAGTGAGGAATTTGTCAAAAGTAATAAAAGCTAGTGAAGCAGCAAAATTATTAAAAGATGGCGATACTGTTGCTTTTAGTGGTTTCGGTTTAGCTTGTGTTAATGAAGAAATGGCTATCGCGGTTGAAAAGCGTTTTTTAGAAGAAGGGGCACCGCGTAATCTAACAGTTATGCATGCTAGTGCGCTTGGTGATCGCAGGGAAAAAGGAATGAGTCACTGGGGACATGAAGGATTAATTAAACGCTGGATTGGCGGAATTGCGATTGCTTCTCCTAAAATGGCGAAACTAATTGAAGAAGACAAATGTGAAGCATACAATTTACCACAAGGTGTAATTACGCAACTGTATCGTGAAATTGCAGCTAAACGGCCAGGCGTGATTACAAAAATTGGCATGGGAACATTTGTAGATCCACGTATTGAAGGGGCAAAAATGTCTGCGAGTTCTAAAGACAACTTAGTAGAGCTATTGACGATTCACGACGAAGAATGGCTATTTTATCCAAGTTTCCCAATTCAAGTTGCGCTCATTCGCGGAACTGTGGCTGATGAATTTGGGAACTTAACGTTAGAAAAAGAAGGCTTACATATGGAAGTCTTGCCAATTGCACAGGCAGTTCGAAATTCAGGTGGAATTGTAATCGCTCAAGTAGAATCTGTTGCGAAAAAAGGATCGCTTAATCCTAAAGATGTTAGAGTTCCAGGAATTTTGGTTGATCATATTATTATTTCAGAACCGGAAAATCATTTCCAAACTGAAAATACACAGTACAACCCAGCTTTTTCAGGGCATATTCAAGTTCCGCTTGGAGATATTGAGCCACTTCCGTTAGATGACCGTAAAGTAATTGCGCGTCGTTCAGCAGCAGAACTAGAACCACAAACTATTCTAAATTTAGGTGTAGGAATTCCGGTGAACGTATCAACTGTAGCAGCGGAAGAGGGCGTGAGTGATCAATTAATACTAACAACGGAAGCTGGTTCTGTTGGTGGTGTTCCAGCAGGTTTAGCAGATTTCGGTCATGCTTATAACAGTGAAGCTATTGTCGATCATCATTCGCAGTTCGATTTTTACGATGGTGGAGGACTCGATTTATCCGTACTTGGTTTGGCGCAAACCGACGAATCCGGTAATGTGAATGTCAGCAAGTTTGGCTCAAGAGTTGCTGGCTGCGGTGGATTTATTAATATCTCCCAATCAGCGAAAAAATTAATTTTTGCCGGAACTTTTACAGCAGGTGGATTAAAGACGCGTGTAGCTGACGGAAAATTAGAGATTTTACAAGAAGGAAAAGCTAAAAAGTTTATCAAACAAGTTCAACAAATCACATTTAGTGGCGAATACGCTTCAACGACCGACCAAATCATCCTCTATGTGACAGAGCGAGCTGTATTCCGTTTAGAAAATGGCAAAATGGTTCTAACAGAAATCGCGCCAGGAGTAGATTTAGAAAAAGATATCCTTGGACAAATGGAATTCGAACCTGTTATTGCGAGTGATTTAAAAGTAATGGATAGCGGTATGTTTAGTGAACAATGGGGCGGCTTAAAAACTATTATTGAAAAACAAACAAGAGAGGGAGTATCTATATGACAAAAGAAATAAACCGTTGGGGAGTCTTAATTGGCTCTGTTGGTGTTCTGCTTTGTACCGGTGCGGTATATGCATTTAGTGTTTTTGCTGGACCGCTAAGTGCCGCTCACGGTTGGACAATTCCGCAAGTTATGATGGCATTTACAATTAATGCGGCGATTGGACCAATTCCAACTATTTTAGGTGGGATTTTAACGGATAAAGGGAAAGCAAAATGGGCTATTTTAATTGGGGGAATCCTGTTTGGGCTTGGTTTTGCGTTAACAGGATTTGCTACTTCAACGACGATGCTTTATTTGTCTTATGGTGTCCTTGCTGGGCTTGGACAAGGTTTTGCGTATTCAGGATGTCTTAGTAACACGATTCGTCTTTTCCCAGATAAACGTGGTCTTGCTTCTGGACTTATTACTGCAGGAATGGGTGGAGCGACAATCATTGCTGCACCGATTGCGAACCACTTAATTGAAACATATAACGTAATGACAGCATTTAAAATTATGGGAGCTGTTTATATCGCAGTTGTCATTGGATGTAGTTTCCTTATTCGCGTCGCACCAGCTGGTTATGCACCAAAAGGTTGGACACCGCCTGCTAATAATGCAGCTGGTATGGTAAATGTACCTTGGACGGGAATGGTTCGAACAGTTACTTTTTATCTGATTCTTTTAATGCTAGGTATTGGCGCATTTTCCGGTCTGATGATTGCTTCTAATGCATCCTTAATTGGTCAAAATATGTTTGGCTTGACGGCTGCATCGGCTGCTGCTTACGTTAGTATTTATTCACTAAGCAACTGTTTAGGTCGAGTAGTTTGGGGCGCTGTATCTGACCGTCTAGGTAGATCTAATACATTGATGATTATCTATACAGTGATTGCTTTATCTTTACTAGCACTTGCAACGCTTCAATCTGTTGTTGGATTTGTTATCGGAATTATTGGACTTGGACTTTGCTTTGGTGGAACAATGGGCGTTTTCCCGTCTATCGTTATGGAAAATTACGGTTCGAAAAATCAAGGCGTCAACTACGGAATCGTCTTCATTGGTTATTCCACAGCGGCCTTCTTTGCACCAAAAATGGCAGCGCAAATCGCCGGTCAAAACGGTGGCGACTTCACACAAGCTTTCTATATAGCTATCGCACTTGCTGCTGTAGGACTTTGCATTAATATTGTTTATAAATTACGTGAGAAAAAACAACCAACTAAAGAATTAGCGTAAAAATAGAGAGGAGAAAAGAAAATGAGTTTAACTGAAATGCTACAAATCAAATATCCAATTTTACAAGGGGCAATGGCACAAATTGCCACATATGAATTAGCTTCCGCGGTATCAAATGCAGGTGGGCTAGGAATTATCGCATCAGGTGGAATGTCAGCAGACACATTACGAGAACAAATTCGCCTTTGTAAAGAAAAGACAACAAAACCGTTCGCTGTAAATATCATGCTGATGATGCCAAATTGTCCAGAACTTGTCGATGTTATTATTGAAGAAGATGTGCGAGTTGTTACAACTGGGGCAGGCACGCCTAAACCATTTATGGAAAAATTTAAAGCAGCTGGAATTAAAGTTATCGCCGTTATCCCGTCTGTGAAAATTGCTCAAAAAATGGAAGAAATCGGTGTGGACGCTGTTGTTGCAGAAGGGACAGAAGCAGGGGGACATGTCGGAGAAACAACAACGATGGCACTCGTTCGTCAAGTTGTTTCAGCAGTAAATATTCCTGTCATTGCAGCAGGCGGTATTGCAGATGGTCACGGAATGGCAGCTGTTTATGCGTTAGGCGCAAGCGGTGTCCAAATCGGCACACTTTTCCTTGTTGCTGAGGAATGTCCGGTTCCAGCTAGCTTTAAACAAGCGGTACTTGACGCAACGGATACAAGTACGACTGTAACAGGTCGTCGCAATGGTGCGCCAGTTAGAAGTATTAAAAACCCAATGATTCAAAAATATGTTGAACTAGAAAACGAAAATGCCTCCAGAGACAAATTAGAGGAATTAACACTTGGCTCTCTTAGAAAAGCAGTACATGAAGGTGACGTTGAGAATGGTTCAGTTATGGCTGGACAAATTTGTGGTATGTTAAAAGAAATTCGTTCCACTAGTGATATTATCGAAAGCCTCATGAAAGAATCTAAACAAGTTGCAAGCAATTTAGTGATTCAATAATAAAAAGAGTCAGTAATATCCTAGTGGATTTTGCTGACTCTTTTTTTATTTACGTCGATACATTTTTGTTAAGTCTACCATCAAATAAATAAGTAGAACAGCTGTAATGATGACAGCGATAAGGCTTGCTATATCATTATGGAATAAAATACTGATTCCATTAATTGCTAGTGCGATCAAAATTATAATAAAATATTTTCCCATTAAGCTTCTCCAGTTCTTCTAATTATAAAGCGCCATCTTGAATGATTTCTGTTTTATAACCATCTGGATCTGTTAAGAAATAATAGAATGGATCTTCGCCAGGTAGTCCTTTTAAATCTGTCACAGTAAAACTAGCTTCTTGGTGTTCTTTTAATAAAGCATGTACGTCCGGAACACCAACTGCTAAGTGACCATAACCATTTCCTAAATCGTAGGCTTCTTTTTGGTCGTAGTTGTACGTTAATTCTAGTTCAAAACCGCCTTCTTCAAACGCCATATATACTAATGTGAATTCGAAATCCGGGAAGTCCTTGCGGCGAACTTCTTTAAGTCCTAATGCTTTTTCGTAAAAAGTAATCGATTCTGTTAGGTTTTTTACGCGGATACATGTATGTAACATTTTTGCAGTCATTTTTATTCCTCCTTTTAAACTTCTTTCTTCATTGTAGTATATCTCGGAAGTGAATACAAACAAGGAATATTGATGGAAGTAAGGTGGCTTTTTAGGTATAATGATGAATGTGAAGAAAGGCGGAAGTGAAATGACAAAAATCAAACGAATCATGACAGGAATAATCCAAGAAAATTGTTATATCATTTATCAAGATAAGGTAGCTTTAATTGTTGACCCAGGCGATGAAGCAAGTAAAATTGAAGCAGAAATTGCAAAACTTGAAGTAAAACCAGTGGCAGTTTTGTTAACTCATTGTCACTATGATCATATTGGTGCTTTAGAAGAGATTCGCAAAACATATAATATTCCAGTATATGTTAGCCCACTAGAGCAAGAATGGTTATCCAATCCAGAATTAAATTTATCTGCGCACATAGCTGGTAAAGCAATTATAGCGCAACCGGCAGAAAATGAATTTACGTTAGGTGAATATAGTATAGAAGGTTTTCGTTTTAAAGTAGTACCGACACCAGGGCATTCTATCGGAAGCGTTAGTTTTATTTTCGATGATTTTGTCGTAGTTGGCGACGCTTTGTTTAAAGGTAGTATCGGTCGTACGGATTTATACACAGGAGATTTCGATATGTTAATAAATAGTATTAAAACACAACTGTTTGTACTTCCAGATGACTTCCCAGCCTATTCAGGTCATGGTGATGCAACCACTATCGGTCATGAAAAGAAAACAAACCCATATTTTAACTAAAAAAGAACTTGCAGAAGCATTTATTCTGCAGTTTTTTTGTAATCAATGGAAAGGATGTTGGAAAATGCATTCAGATGAGGAAATTTTCAAAGAAACAACGCCAAAAGCATTACTACAATTACTAAAAAAAGATTACTACTTTCATGATTATTGTTATCAAGAAATTATTCCTAGAGGTAAAGAAATCAAGATGAATAATTCGAAAGGTTTCCAAATATACTTAGTCGAAAGCGGATACTTCTCTTATTGCCTCCAAAATGAATATGGAGATTCTGGGATTATTAGCTTTGTTGGTGGCGAAATAGCAATTAATTTAATTCCGATTATTAAAGAAGAACCAGAGGAGTCCGTACTGCGTAGTTTGACAGAAGTTCATTGTTGGGTACTTGATCCTGATTTTGTGGAACGTGTTTTGGATGAATCGGGTCAAAAAGCGAAATATCTATTATCTAACTTACTTTATACAAGAAAAGTTTATTTTAAAGCTAGTAAGCGTAATTTTATGAAGAAAGAACTTCGTATTAGAGCATGCTTAAAAGAGCTTGGTCTGTACATGGGCAGAGTAACAAAGGATAAGGAATTCATTTTGCCTGATGAAATCAATAATTCTATTTTAGCCCAATATGCGAATACTACTCGAGAATATACGAATATTATTGTACTAAAACTACGAAAAGAAGGAATTCTCGATGATAGTCACAAACCGTGGGTCATAAAAAAAATAGACATACTTTAAAGAACAAAACTTAATATATATTGATTTTTACGTTAAAAAAGGTGGAAAAGTTAAAATATTACCTAAAAAAAGCATAGAAAAAATGTCACAAAAAGTACTTATTTAGACATATTATGCCCAAAAAAAGTTGATTTTAATGAACAAATAGTGAAAAAGTTCTTTTTTTATGATAGTAACGTTATTTTATTTAGCTTATTCCTTCTCTAGGGTGTTTTCATTGTGTGATATTATACTTTAGAGGAGGAATTTGCAATGAACACATTAGAAAAACGACAACATGAAATTTTGACCAATCCACTTCATTTTTGTAAGAAGTCTGGAGATTTTGCTAAGCATAGTATGAGTATTAAACTTTCTAAAAATGAACTGTTTGATGTTGATTTTGTTACAGGTATCTACTTTGTTGAAAAGGGTATTGTTATGAAAGGAACACAAATAGATGACTATATTGGGTACGATCAATTGCTAAAACCTGGAGATGTCTGTAATTTTTCATCTTTTATGTCTTCTGATTTAAAACGCAATATTGGTGCTCAATTACTCTCGCCAAGTTCTAGCGTCATCACGGCAGTAGATAGAGATTTTTTCATTTTTATGGTAGAAAAGCATGTTAGTGTAGAAGAATTTATGCTTTATCAAGCGAAAAAAGAAATTATGATACTGCAACGTCGCTGTTTGCTTAATACGCTTAAAGTGAAAGATCGCGTAAAACACTTGATTGCTGCAATTGGTTATGAATATGGTATTTCCAATGGAGATAACATTCAAATCCCGCAAGAATTATCTACTACATTTTTATCTAAATTCATGGGTATTACAAGAGAGTATCTTAGCTTAACTCTAAGTGAACTAAAAAAAGAAGATTACCTATTAAATACTAAAATACCTGTTGTTATAAATGTAGAAAAACTTTTTAATGAAATTCCCTATGAATCATTAATTTTATAAACTTAAGAAGATAGTTTAACGGCTGTCTTCTTTTTTATGCTAAAATGAAAGAAAAAAAGGAGTTTCACTATGAGCGAATACTTGGAAATTCCAGAATTAAATAAAGCTTTTCCTTTTCGTTCGTTTATTAATGAAGGGGAAGTTCTTGTTTATCCACACTGGCACAAAGAGATTGAAATTATTTATGCGCTAAAAGGTAGCCTTAATCTTGGCGTTAATGATATGCCAATTCAATTAAAAGAAGGAGAAATTCAAGTAATAAATGGCGGAGATGTGCATTATTTTTTAGCTTCGCCGAGTAGTGAGCGCATCGTTATCCAATTTGATTTAAGTTTATTTCAAGAAGAAATGCAAATGGATGGCCAAATGCAAACGTTGCGCGAAATGCTTACAGAAATGGCACATTTGAGCAGGGAATGGCCAGAAGAGACGGTTGCTAAAATGCAATCTTTAATTATGAATATCCATTCTGAGTCAAGCGGGGAAAAGCCTGGGAAGCATTATATTCTAAAAGCAGACCTACTAGCGATTATCGGCTTGATATACCGGGAAATTCCTCAAATCAAAACTCAACCCGATAGTGTGATTTCAGAAGATGCAGTCTTAAAATCTCAAGAAACATTACATAAATTAGATCAAATTTTTTCCTATGTCGAGAAACACTATCAAGAACCGGTCAGCTTACAAGAAGTAGCTGATTACACTGGATTTAGCACGTACTATTTCACAAAATTTTTCAAGCGAAATACTGGTATGACGTTTGTGACTTTTTTAAATGATTACCGCCTGAATAAAGCAAAATGGATGTTGTTAAATGAAGCTTTCCCTGTTACAGAAGTGGCCGAACTAGCAGGATTTAGCAGTGTAAAAACCTTTCATCATGCCTTTAAACGAGCAATGGGTGTAGCACCATTAAAATACAGAAAGACAATATACGGGAATAATTAAGCAATAAAATAGGAAGATTTACCTCTAGTAGTTTTGTATGATGTAACTATCAAAACTATTGGAGGTTTTTTATTATGACATTAAAAGTTGGAATTATAGGTTGTGGAGGCATTGCAAACGGGAAGCATATGCCAAGTTTATTAAAAGCTGAGAAAGCAGAAATGGTTGCTTTTTGCGATATCGTTTTAGAAAAAGCGGAAGCCGCAGCAAAAGAATTTGGTAGTGAAAATGCAAGCGTATACACAAGCTATATAGAATTACTCCAAGATAAATCCATCGATGTCATCCATGTTTGTACACCAAATATTTCTCATGCAGAAATTTCTATTGCGGCTATGGAAGCTGGAAAGCATGTTATGTGCGAGAAACCAATGGCAAAAACAACCGAAGAAGCGAAAAGCATGATTGAAGCTGCTAATCGTACAGGAAAAAAACTAACAATTGGTTACCAAAATAGATTCCGCAAAGACTCGGATTACTTGCACCAAGTGTGCGAGAACGGCGAACTAGGCGATATCTATTATGCAAAAGCAAAAGCGATTCGTCGCCGAGCTGTACCAACTTGGGGTGTGTTTTTAGATGAAGAAGCGCAGGGTGGCGGACCACTTATTGATATTGGAACACATGCGCTTGATTTAACGCTTTGGATGATGGACAATTATAAACCGAAATATGTAGTAGGAAACAGTTATCATAAACTTGCCAAAAAAGAAAATGCAGCAAATGCATGGGGCTCATGGGATCCAAATAAATTTACTGTAGAAGATTCCGCGTTTGGTTTTATCACAATGGAAAACGGCGCGACGATAGTATTAGAAGCAAGTTGGGCGCTTAACACACTCGATGTCGGTGAAGCAAGAACGTCTCTATCGGGAACAGAAGGCGGCGCAGATATGGAAGACGGTTTACGAATTAACGGCGAAGCGCACAGCCAAATGTATGAAAAGAAAATTCAATTAGAAGCAGGCGGCGTTGATTTTTATGATGGAACTGGTGATGACCCAGCGTTAATCGAAGCAGAACAATGGTTAGAAGCAATTGAAAAAAATACAGATCCTGTTGTAAAACCAGAACAAGCACTTGTTGTAACACAAATCTTAGAAGCTATTTATGAATCATCGAAAACAGGACAACCAGTTTATTTTAATTAAGGAGGAAGTGCCTTTATGAAAGCAAAAATTGCGTTACAGTTGTGGAGTGTTAAGGAAGCTTGTGAAGATGATTTCTTTGGAACGTTAGAAAAAGTGGCGGAAATGGGTTATGACGGTGTGGAGTTTGCTGGTTATTACGGTAAATCCGCTAGTGAAATTAAAGCGAAATTGGCTGAACTCGGACTAGAAGTAGCAGGATCTCATATTAGTAAAGAACAGCTTGAAGCAGACTTAGAAAATGTCATTTTGTTCGAACGCGAATTGGGAAATGAATATATTATTTGCCCATATGCAGATTTTAAAACGAAGCAAGAATGGCTTGAATTCGGCGGCAGACTTCGTGAAATTACAACAACTATTCAACAAGCTGGGATGCATTTTGGTTATCATAATCATGCTCACGAATTAGATAAATTAGATGACGAAATTATTTTGGACAGTTTACTTAAAAATGTACCAGAGATGGTTGCAGAATTAGACACTTACTGGATTGAGTATGCGGGAATTGGGGTTATTCCTTTTATCGAAAAATATCGTAACCGGGTACCACTAATTCATATTAAAGATAAATCGAGAGCAAACAAGGAAAGCACTATTATCGGTGAAGGTGTTTTGGATGTGCCTGGTTTTGTTAAAACGGCGCTTCAATCTGGAACAACCTGGCTGATTATTGAACAAGAAGCATTTACGCAAGATCAGCTAACAAGTGTGGCCAAAGGTTATACGTATTTAGCGAATGTATTGGAGGAGAACTAATATGACACGTGTAACAGTATGGAATGAATTTTTACATGAAAAAGAAGATGATGCTGTGTTGGCTATTTATCCGGATGGAATTCATGGGCAAATCGCTAGCTTTCTAGAAAAAGCAGGCATTGAGGCAGGCACAGCTACTTTAGAAGAACCAGAACATGGCCTTACTGAAGAAGTATTAGCGAATACGGATGTACTGATTTGGTGGGGACACATGGGGCATGACCGCGTAGAAGATAGAATTGTCGATCGTGTGCAAAAACGCGTGTTAGAAGGCATGGGACTTGTCGTACTACATTCTGGTCATATGTCGAAAATCTTTATGCGCCTAATGGGAACAAGCTGTGATTTAAAATGGCGTGAAGCAAATGAAAGAGAGCGCCTTTGGGTAGTTGACCCGACGCATCCGATTGCAAAAGGGATTGGTGAATTTATCGAGTTGGACGAGGAAGAAATGTACGGCGAGCATTTTGATATCCCGACACCTGATGAACTAATTTTCTTAGGTTGGTTTGAAGGCGGCGAAGTTTTCCGAAGCGGGATTACCTACAAACGAGGAAATGGTCGGATTTTCTACTTCCAACCAGGCCATGAATCCTATCCAACCTATCACCATCCGGATATTCAGCAAGTAATTATTAACGGCGTACATTGGTGCGCGGAAGGTCGGAAGAATTATCCGGCATACGGAAATCACCAACCACTTGAAAAAATAGGGAGGAAATAAACATGAAATTAGGCGTATTTACACCATTATTTGCAAATTTATCATTGGATGAAATGTTAGATAAAGTAAAGGCGGCAGGACTTGATGCTGTCGAAATCGGGACGGGCGGGAACCCTGGAAATCATCACTGTCCAACCGATGAACTTTTAGCGAGTGAAGCCGCGCGGAAGGAATATTTAGAAAAATTTACTAGTCGAGGATTAACAATTAGTGCTTTTAGTTGCCACGATAACCCGATTTCTCCTAATAAAGAGGAAGCGGCTGCATCTGATGAAATTTTGCGCAAATCAATCAAACTAGCCTCTTTAATGAATGTTCCGGTTGTTAATACATTTTCGGGAACAGCGGGAGATAGTGACGATGCCAAAGCGCCGAACTGGCCGGTTATTCCTTGGCCAACTGTTTATAGCGATATTAAAACTTGGCAATGGGAAACAAAATTAATCCCTTACTGGAAAGAAATTGGCGAACTTGCAGCAGCCAGTGGCGTTAAAATTGGTATTGAACTGCATGGTGGTTTCTTATGCCATACGCCATATACCATTTTAAAACTGCGGGAAGAAACAAATGATGCTATCGGGGTTAATTTAGACCCAAGTCATTTGTGGTGGCAAGGAATTGACCCAGTTGGCGCTATCAAAATCTTAGGAAAAGCTGGAGCGATTCATCATTTCCATGCTAAAGATACGTATTTAGATCAAGATAATATTAATATGTACGGTTTAACGGATATGCAACCATATGGTGATGTACAAACGAGAAGTTGGACATTCCGTTCGGTTGGTTGTGGGCACAGTTTGACAGAATGGTCGGACATTATGAGCGCGCTTAGAACATATGGTTATGATTATGTAGTCAGCATCGAGCACGAAGATCCATTAATGTCGATTGATGAAGGATTCGACCGTGCTGTTACAAACTTACAATCGATTTTAATTAAAGATAAACCACTGGATATGTGGTGGGCTTAACGATAAGAAAGGGTGTCTTAGGATGAAAAAATATCAATTAGTAATTATTGGTTACGGCGGGATGGGAAGCTATCATGTAACGCTTGCATCGGCTGCTAATAATTTGGAAGTTCACGGTGTATTCGACATTCTAGCAGAAAAACGTGAAGCCGCTGCCCAAAAAGGTTTGAAAATCTATGAAAGTTTTGAAGCGGTTTTAGCGGATGAAAAAGTAGATGCAGTTCTTATCGCGACACCGAATGATAGCCATAAAGAACTGGCGATTACTGCACTTGAAGCAGGCAAGCATGTTGTTTGCGAGAAACCAGTGACAATGACAAGCGAAGATTTACTAGCAATTATGGACGTGGCTAAAAGAGTAAATAAACATTTTATGGTGCATCAAAATAGACGTTGGGACGAAGATTTCCTGATTATTAAAGAAATGTTTGAACAAAAAACGATCGGTGAAATGTTCCACTTAGAATCACGTGTCCACGGAGCAAATGGTATTCCAGGAGATTGGCGTCATTTGAAAGCACATGGCGGCGGGATGGTACTTGATTGGGGTGTGCATCTACTTGACCAATTGTTATTCCTAGTAGATAGTAACGTGAAATCTGTATCTGCTAATCTAAGTTTTGCGCTTGGGGATGAAGTCGATGATGGCTTCGTCACGTTCATTACTTTCGAAAATGGCATTACCGCTCAAATTGAGGTAGGCACAACGAACTTCATTAAATTACCTCGCTGGTATGTCAAAGGTACAGAAGGAACTGGAATTATCCACGACTGGGATTTAAGCGGGGAAATCGTCAAACCAACCGCACTCGCTAAAACGTCTGAGCCAACGCCAATTAAAGCAGGGCAAGGGCTTACAAAAACAATGGCACCACCAAGCGAAGAAGCAACCAATACATTATCGCTTCCAGCACCTGCCAAATTAGCTCCATCTTTTTATAATAATTTTGTCGATGTTTTAAATAATACGAGTGAACCAATCGTTCAAAATGAAGAAGTTTATCAAGTTTTAAAATTGATTGAAGCCATATTTGAAGCGGCTGAGACAAATCGAACTATCCATTCTATTTAAAAAAGATGTTTTAGCTTCCTAAACTGTGGAAAACACTACTATGGAGATAAAGAATTCTTCATTAGAAAATATTCTAATTAGGAGGCAATATCAATGAGCGAAGATAAAGGCATGAAAGACAAAGCAAAAGGACTTAAAGACAAAGTAGTAGGTGACGCAAAAGACAAGTTCGGTAAAGCAACAGATGATAAAGGCAAACAAGTAGAAGGTAAAGCTCAAAAAGCTAAAGGCGAAGTAGAAGATAAAACTGGCGACGCTAAAAAGAAATTATCCGAATAAGTTAAAAAGAGCGGCTTGAATTTTTCAAGCCGCTCTTTTTTTGGTCCAATAATAGCAAAAGGTTTTGAATAATTTTACGGAGGTATAAAAAGAAAGTATGTGAAAATAAACGTGCAGGAGGAAACCGATAATGACAAAAAAAGTCTTACCAAAAGAAGCGTCTGAATTTACAAAGAAAGTGAATGAGAAAGTAAAAAAAGCTTTACCATTTGAGAACACGAAAGATTTTGAAGATGCAAAGAAAGGCTTTATTGGCACTTGGGATCATGTAAAAGTTGATACGGAAGATGGCCATGCAGTTTGGGATTTGGATGATTATAAGTTTATCGAAGGAGAAGCACCTGATTCTGTTAACCCAAGTTTGTGGCGTATCGCTCAACTTAATATGACAAATGGTTTATTCAAAGTAACGGACCGGGTTTATCAAGTACGCGGCTTTGATATGTCGAATACGACGATTATGGAAGGCGATACTGGCCTTGTCATTACAGATACATTAATGTCGGTTGAAACTGCCCGTGCGGCGCTTGAATTATACTTTGAGCATCGTCCGAAAAAACCTATTAAGGCGATTATTTATACGCATTCCCATGCCGATCATTACGGCGGTGTAGCGGGTCTAATTAGCAAAGAAGATGTAACCTCTGGAAAAGTGGCACTTATTGGACCTGAAGGCTTTATGGAAGCGGCGGTCAGCGAAAATATTTTTGCTGGAAATGCAATGATTCGTCGTGCGGAATTTATGTATGGTAGCCGTTTGTCACGCGGGGAATTAGGTCAAGTGGATGCAGGACTTGGTAAAACAGCGTCCAAAGGCCACATGTCCTTACTTGCTCCAAATGATACTATTACGTTTGATCATGAAAAACGCGTGGTTGATGGGATTGAAGTGGAATTCTTAATGGCGCCGAATACAGAAGCTCCATCAGAACATATGATGTATTTCCCGCAATTTAAACTACTTAATATTGCAGAAGATGCTGTTCATAACTTGCATAACATTTTAACATTACGTGGTGCGCAAATTCGTGACGCTTACGAGTGGTGGAAAGATATTGACAAAGCGATTCGTGCGTTTGGTGATAAATATGAAGTTTGTATCGGTCAACATCACTGGCCAACGTGGGGTAATGAAGAGATTAATGACATGCTTATTCACCAACGTGACGCTTATAAATATATGCATGACCAAACGCTTCATTTTATTAATAAAGGATTAACTGCCATTGAAGTGGCTGAAGCTGTGAAATTCCCTCCTGAACTAGAAGAAAAATGGTATTTACGAGGATACTACGGCACGCTTAACCATGATGTTAAAGCGATTTATCAATTTTATCTTGGTTGGTATAACGGAAATCCTGCTGACCTTTATCCGCTACCTCCAGAAGATGTGGCGAAAAAATACGTCGAGTTCATGGGTGGCGTTGATGAAGTAGTGAAAAAAGCGCGTGTATCCTATGAAGCGGGTGAATATCGCTGGGTTGCGGAAGTTGTCAAACATGCGGTTTTCGCAGACGGAGAAAACGGAGAAGCAAGAGCTCTTCTTGCAGATGCGTTAGAACAACTTGGCTATCAATCTGAGTCCGGACCATGGCGTAATGTATTTTTAGCCGGAGCAGACGAACTGAGAAATTCTGTCCCAGATGAAGTTATTTCTGGTGTTACACTGGATATTGTAGAAGGTATGCCGTTTAACTTGATTTTAGATTACATGGGTATTCGTTTAAATGGGGAAAGATCCATCGGTAAACGTATCTCCATGAACTG
Source organism: Listeria monocytogenes ATCC 19117 (assembly GCF_000307025.1). Lineage (GTDB taxonomy): Bacteria > Bacillota > Bacilli > Lactobacillales > Listeriaceae > Listeria > Listeria monocytogenes_B. Next base: position 2,242,741 of record NC_018584.1, on the reverse strand, counting down.
GAAATTAACAGATGTTGATGAGAATTATCATTTACTTGTAAATAATTCCGTACTTATTTATCGTGAAGGTGAAGTAGACGATAAAGCTGATTTAACTTTAACTACTACTCGTGATACATTTAATCATATTTTCGGTGGTGTGAAAAGCTTTGAAGCAGCATTTGCTGACCAAACAGCTAAATTAGAAGGAGACGCGAAGAAATTTGGGGAGTTTGCTTCCTTGTTAGATGAATTTAATCCTGTCTTCAATATTGTTACACCTTAATAAAAACAAAAAACGCTTTGTTTAGCCTTTTATCAGGCTATAACAAAGCGTTTTTATTTTTCAGCTAAATATTTAATTTTATCTGGTACGTTTTTGATTTTTTTATAATTAACAACCATTTTGTTCTCGCCAACAAGTACTTTGAATTGCTCGTTCTTAGTTAATTCTTTTTCTGAGTAGAAAGTTAGTTGTTTTTGTTTTCCTTTGTCATCATAAACATTCGATACATATTTGAACCCTTTGAATTGATTTTTTTGAACGGGTTTTCCTGCGTCTTCTACTTTTACGTAATAGGATTTCACTGCGGCGTCAGTTGGCATCGCATACTCCCAAATCGCGCAAACAGTTAGAAGAACTGCAGCTAATAATATTAAACCTCTTTTTTTAGTAAACATTTCTCCTTCATCCTTTCTTGATTTGTTTTATTACATTAAGTTTACAATGGAATGACAAAATTATCCCGTTTGTTAACTAACAAAATCCAGCGTTAATCTTACATTTTTGTCAGAAAGGTAACAAAAGTGAGTTTAAAAGATTGTGAAGTTACAAAACATCCTTTTTTTAACTACTAAATATAGAAACTAGCGAAAAAATAGGCACTAGAAGTAGTAGCATTTTTATACTTGAAATATGCTCGAAAACACACAAGTGCCGGAAAAAATTTTTTTATTTGCTGAAAACCTTGTTGTAATCATTGTTTAGACACTTTTCGTAATAAAACCAGAGTACTATATCTTGCATTCACAATGAAAAAGTTATACTATATATAGTATCGAAAGCGAAATATTGCTTCATCGCCTTTTAACTTTTATCAGGGGAATTTGCTCCTTTAAAAGTTAATTTTTTTGCTCCATGGAACGACCACAATAGTTCAGCGGACGAATAAAAAGCGCAAAGTGAATCAGATATTTTTACAACGAGGAAAAAAGGATGAAATGGGGATTGCAAATGACAACTTACATAGTAAAAGACGGGGGAAACAGAAAGCTACCTTTTGACAAAAGCCGATTGGATGGATATTTAGAGAAAATCCATGAAGAATTTCCGAAACTTGATTTGGAGGATTACAAACGTAAGGTTTTTAATTTTGTAGAGAAGAAGGAAGATTATGCGGCTGACGAATTAGTCGATTATTTAATTAGGGAAGCAGAAGCTCGTACTGATATTCATATTCCTGAATGGGAACATTTCGCAGCACGCCTTTATTTAAATAAATTATATAAAAAAGCAAGTAAAAATCGTTTCTATAATGATGATGATAAATATGGTTCGTACGTTGGACTACAAGAGAGTCTAGGCGAACGTGGTATTTATTCTGGCAATATTCTAAAAAATTATTCTAAAGAAGATTTGATTGCAGCAGGGAAATTAATTGACCCTGAAAAAGATAAATTATTCACTTATAATGGTTTGTATTTACTTGCGACTCGTTACTTAGCGACTGACTCTGAACGTAATGTGTATGAGTTGCCACAAGAACGTTGGTTAACTATCGCACTTTATTTAATGCAAAATGAACCAAAAGAAAAACGGATGAAACTAGTAGAAGAAGCTTACTGGGCTTTAAGTAATTTATATATGACTGTTGCAACACCGACACTTGCAAATGCTGGAAAAGTTGGCGGTCAATTGTCTAGTTGTTTCATTGATACTGTAGATGATAGCTTGCAAGGTATTTATGACAGTAATACAGACGTCGCTAGAGTTTCTAAGCACGGTGGTGGTGTTGGCGCATATCTTGGGTATGTTCGTTCAACAGGAGCTGCTATCCGCGGCGTCAAAGGCGCAAGTGGTGGCGTTATTCCTTGGATTAAACAATTAAACAATACTGCGGTTAGCGTAGATCAATTAGGTCAACGTAAAGGCGCGATTGCAGTTTATTTAGATGTTTTCCATAAAGATATCGAATCTTTCCTTGATTTGCGATTAAACAATGGTGACCAACGTTTACGCGCACATGATGTATTCACTGCAGTTTGTATCCCTGATATTTTCATGGAAGCTGTAGAACGTCGTGGCGAGTGGTATTTGTTTGATCCACATGAAGTAAAAGCGAAAAAAGGCTGGTACCTACAAGATTTCTACGATGAATCAAAAGGTGAAGGTACTTTCCGTGAAAAATATGAAGAACTAGTAGCAGATGAAACAATTAGCAAAAAAATTGTTAAAGCTATTGATATCATGAAACGTATTATGATGAGTCAATTAGAAACAGGGAATCCATTCATGTTTTACCGTGATGAAGTAAACAGAATGAACCCTAATAAACATGAAGGCATGGTGTATTCTAGTAACTTATGTACAGAAATCATGCAAAATATGAGCCCAACAAAAATGATTCAAGAAATTATTTCTGGAGATCAAATTGTTATCACAAAACAAGCGGGAGATTTTGTTGTATGTAACTTATCTTCTGTTAACCTAGGTCGTGCGGTTGTTGCTGAAGAAGGTACTTTAGAACGTTTAATCGAAGTAGAAGTACGGATGTTAGATAACGTTATCGACTTAAACGAACTACCAGTACCACAAGCTACTATCACGAACCAAAAGTACCGTTCTATCGGACTTGGAACATTTGGTTGGCACCATCTGCTTGCTCTTAAAAATATCGCTTGGGACTCAGAAGAAGCGGAGAAATATGCCGATGAATTATATGAACAAATTAACTATTTAGCTATTCGCGCAAGTAACAAACTAGCGCAAGAAAAAGGTGCTTATAAAGTCTTTAAAGGCAGTGACTGGAATACTGGAGAATACTTCGCGCGTCGTAACTATAATTCACCTGAATGGCAAGAATTAGCAAAAGAAGTAGCAGAAAAAGGTTTGCGTAATGCATATCTTGTAGCTGTAGCACCAAATATGAGTACAGCTCAAATTGCTGGATCCACTGCTTCAATCGACCCAATTTACAGTGCATTCTACTATGAAGAGAAAAAAGATTACCGTCGTCCAGTTATTGCACCGGACTTAAACTTAAGCACATACCCATACTACGAAAAAGGTGCTTACAAAGTTGACCAATTCGCAAGCGTTCGTCAAAACGGTCGTCGTCAACGTCACGTAGACCAATCACTAAGCTTTAACTTCTATGTACCAAGTGGTATCAAAGCAAGTAAACTACTTGAACTACACATGACGGCTTGGAATGAAGGACTTAAAACAACTTACTATGTTCGCTCTAACGATATCGATGTTGAAGAGTGCGAATGGTGCTCAAGCTGATACATCTCTAAAATACTTTACACTTAGTACAAAATGAAAGGGAGGGCTTGCCTAGATGGCTAACCAAAAAGAACAACTGACACGTATTAAAATTTTAGAACCTTTATTTCCTAATCGTTCTACTTCAATCATAAACGGAGAAACTAGTGGGATTTTAAATTGGAATGACATCCCGTATCCTTCTTTCTACCGTGCGTATAAAGAACTTTCTACTAACTACTGGATTCCAGACGAAGTAGACATGAAAAGCGATGCAAAACAATATCCCGCTCTTTCAGAACAAGAAAAATATGCTTTTGATGCAATCATTGGCTTACTTGCAACACTGGATTCTCCGCAAACACGTTTTATTTATAATATTGCGGAATATATTACCGATCCAGCTGTTCATGCAAACGCAGCGATTATCGCGCAACAAGAAGTCATTCATAATGAAAGTTACTCGTATGTACTTGCTTCTATTACAAATTTACAAGAACAAAATCGTGTTTTTGAACTTGCGAGAACACATCCGACAATCATCAAACGTAATGAGCCAATCATGGACGCATATGATGACTTCATGAATAACAAAACAGGTGAAACACTTGTAAAAGCATTAATTCAATCTTCTATTTTAGAAGGAATTAATTTCTATAGTGGTTTTGCTTACTTCTACAATCTTGTTCGTCAAAATAAAATGACTGGAACAGGGAAAATAATTAGCTTTATCAATCGTGATGAACTTGCTCACTCGAAGTTCATTTCAGAAGTAATCCGGGCAATCCTTGGTGAAAACCCAGAATTACAAACAGAAGAGCTAGTAGAATACACACATGATGCTTTCCGCCACGCTGTTGAACTTGAAACAGAATGGTCTGAAGAAGTGTTACAAGGTATTGAAGGTATTGATGTGGAAGAAATGGTTGACTACGTGAAATATCGGGCCAACAAAATGCTAGGAATGCTTGGTATTCCAGAACTTTATCCAGGACATAGTGATAACACAATGACATGGATTAAAGCTTACGCAGATAACTTTACAGAAACAAAAACCGACTTTTTCGAAATGCGCAATTCAAGCTATAAAAAAACGAATATGGATAACGGATTCGACGATTTATGAGAATTTTGTTAGCCTATGATTCTCTAAGTGGTAATACGAAAATGGTGGCTGATGAAATTGAAGAGATTTTACAAAGCGAAGGACATGAGGTTGTGTCCTTTCGCGTATCTCCTCTAGCCGAGTATCCGCTTGATGAGGATTTTGACTTGTACGTGTTGGGGGCATGGACAGTCGACTACGGAAGAACACCGCCGGATATGAAAGATTTTATCGCGGAACTAGCCGTTAAGCCCGAGAATGTAGCCATTTTTGGTACTGGGGAAACACAATGGGGTATGGAGTTTTATTGCGGAGCTGTTGACCGAATGGCAAAATACTTCGGCACAAGCTACCCGACTTTAAAAATAGAACAAATGCCACACACAGAACAAGATGTGGCTGATATAGACAATTGGGTCAAGAAAATTTTAGCGTTAAGGAGTGGAATCAAATGACAAGTATTGAAATTAAATCACCTGAAGAGTTCCAAGCTCATATAAATGGAGAAGAATTAGTATATGTAGACTATTGGAAAGATAATTGTCCTAATTGTAAAATGCTTGATCTTTCTTTTGCTGAATTCAAAAACTCTGAAATCGCAAGCAAAGTGAAAGTATTAAAAGTAAAATTAGAAGAAATGGGCGAAAATTTCTTTTTTGACCGTGATGTACAACAAACGCCAACACTTGTACTTTACAAAGGCGGCGAAGAGATCCACCGTTTAAATGGATTTATTCCACCAAACAAAATTGAAGAAGCAGTTTCATTAAACGCGTAATTTAATGAGTAGCAGGTCTCCTTGTAAATAGGTGGCTTGGTGCTCATTTTTTTACAAGTACTTGCGATATTTTTCACAAATAAATTCTTCTAAAGGAGTTAAAATAGTGAAACAACTACAAGCTGAAATTACTGCTTTTCTAAAAGAGCGTGATTGGCTAGATCAATACAATTATCCAAAAGATTTGGCAATTTCATTGTCACTTGAAGCAGCAGAATTACTTGAATGCTTTCAGTGGAAAACAGATGAAATAGCGTTAAAAGAAAATCGTGAAGAACTTTTAAAAGAAGTAGCTGATGTGCTTATCTATGCTCTTCAAATTGCAGAGAGTATGGGGGCGGACGGCGAGGAACTTGTTCGAATGAAATTAGCAGAGAATCGTAGGAGAACTTGGCCAAAGAAATAAAAAAAGCTGCTTTACCAAATGATGATAAGGCAGCTTTTTATTTTAATAAGAATAAGAACGTTTACGGCGTTTTTTGGAACGAATCATTGCAAAAATTCCTGCTATAACTAAGATAATAGAAATGATACATACACCAAAACCGATAAGTCCGGTAATGCTAAACGAAAAGCCAAAACCAATCAAACCAATCAGAAGTAACACTAAGCCAGCTAATTTCATTTGAAAACTCCTTTCAGAAATCTTATCTCTATTATATAGGAATTATCTGAAAAAAATAAGACTTTAAAGATAAAAAATTTTTAAAGATGAAATGCATTGATAGAGCATCAGTTCGCATAAGTTGGAAATAGTCAAGACTGCAAAGGAAAAAAATTATCTGTTATAGTAAGAAAGTGAGAGAAGCAAGGAGGAAAACATATGGATTTTAAAGAGTATCAAATTTTAGCGAATAGAACTGCTGCAACACACGAACAGGCACTAACAAATTACGGACTTGGTATTACTGGAGAGGCCGGTGAAGTTGCCGATTTGATTAAGAAATATGCTTTTCATGGACATGATTTAGATAAGGAATCTCTAACAAAAGAGCTAGGGGATGTACTTTGGTACGTATCACAAATTGCTAAATGGGCAGATATAAGCATGGAAACAGTAGCAGAATTAAATATCGAGAAATTAAAGCGTCGTTATCCTCAAGGTTTTTCAACAGAGCGAAGTAAGCTACATATCGATTAAAAAAACGTTTGTATTTAAGAAAATTAATTTTCCTAAAATACAAACGTTTTTAGTTTTTTAGTGAGCTAGAAAACCTGCTAAATAGCGTATAAATTACATATTGGATAATCGAAAAGTAAAACACAAAATTCCAAAATGGCCAGTGAAAAACACTAAACATAATTTGCAATGAGTCAATTGGCTGCGTAAGTAAATGGATGGAGTGTAAACGAGAGAACCGTCCAATGTATATCGCATAACTAGATAACAAAATTAATCCTATCAAAAGTAATTGATAACTTAGTAAACTAGTCCAATTAAATCGTCTTCTTATTTCTGCAAGCATTTTTGCGAAAGACCAGAATCCAATAAATAATCCAAAGAACACACCGACGATAATATAAGTGAAATGTCGCCATAACCAAGGTGCTGTTGAAAGTATTCCTTCTGCCCCGTATATTTCTAAACGTTGTAAATGAAGTAAATCAGTTAAAAGATACGGTGCATTTGGGAAAAATACTAGCCAAACAATACCTAGTGGCCAAAAAATCCACCAGACGCGAGGTTTTTTTGTGAGAAATACTGCTATTTCGAAAGGTATATAAGCAAGCCCGACATTTAAAATTAGAAAAGTGTAAGTATCTGCAGTGAAATGCAGCACAAGAAAGTATCCGAGTAAGAACGCTCGGCAAGTCCAAATTGCTTTCGTCATGAAATAGTCACCTCGTGTTTGCTATTGTATCACAAATCGAGGTGACGAGGACATCTTAACCTGCTAAATGAAACAAAAGTACTAAAGCTAGACCAAATGCGGAAAGGAAAACAGAACCGATTAACGCCGCAGCAAAAGGTTTTCCACCCATTTTTCCGAACGATGGCAAGTGGACATTTAAACCGAGTCCGCCCATTGACATAGCAATGAGGAAATATGCGCAGATGACAAGAAAATCAGTTACAGATGTTGGAATAATTCCAAAGCTGTTAATTGCACTAGTTGCTAAAAAGCCGAAAATAAACCAAGGTACAGGAAGTTCAGCCCATGAAAAACGGTTTTTAGTTCCAGCATTAACCATTTTTGCAACAACAAAGCAGACTGGAACAAGTAAGGCTACACGTGTTAATTTAACAATAACCGCCATATCAACAGCTGATGAGCCGCCTGGATCTGCAGCTGCAATAACGTGGGCAATTTCATGAAGTGTAGCCCCTGCAAAAATCCCATAACCGTCTGGTCCAAGTGGCAGAATTGGATAAATCAACGTATAGATAACAGTGAAAATAGTTCCAAGTAGTGCAATAATCGTAGCAGCCACAGCCGTTTGGTTGTTATCAGCTTTTACTTGTGGAGAAATCGCAACTACTGCAGCAGCACCACAAATCCCTGTACCACAAGCGACCAAAATAGCTAGTTTTTTATCCACTCCAAAAAGTTTGGCTAAGAAATAAACAATAGTAATACCAAAGCTAAGGCATAAGGCAGCAATGAGAAACACGCGCCAGCCAGCATGATAAATATCAACTAAGTTCAAGCGAAAACCAAGTAAAATAATCCCAGCACGAAGAATTACCTTGTTGGAAAACTGAATACCAGTAAACCATTTTTCAGGAACTGGGAAAAGTGCACGAATGATAATACCAATTAAAATAGCAGTTACAAGTTGTCCGAGAATCATTAAAAAAGGTAACTTCGCTAAAAAATAAGATAAGGTAGCAATACAGAAAGTAAGCGCAATACCATACCAAAAAGTCTTCGTTTTAAATAAAATTTGACTCATGTTCATCCCCCTTTCTTTTATACTTTTACTTTACCATTCTTGATTTTATTAGTAAAATTTATATTAATTATATTATTGATAAGTTATTTTTATGGAGGTGTTACTATGGATGAGGCATTAAGAACATATATCCGAGTAGTAGAATTGCAAAGTTTTACAAAAGCAGCTGAAGAATTACACATTTCGCAACCCGCTGTATCGTTGCAATTAAAGAAATTAGAAGAGATTTATGAAACAGAGCTTATTTACAGGCAGGCTAAAAAGTTTATTTTAACAGCAACAGGAGAAATTTTATATCACCGTGCCAAGCAATTAGAAGGTCTATATAAACAAGTGGAAGATGAAATAAGTTTATATCACCATCATTTAAAAGGTCGACTTCGAATTGGTGCTAGTTTTACGATAGGAGAGTATTTTTTGCCAGAAGTGATTGCGAAATTTCATGCCCTTTATCCGGATATTACAATAGAACTAATCATTGAAAATACCGCGAAAATTGCTGACAAAGTGGAACTTCTTCAAGTGGACACAGGGCTTATTGAAGGTCAGGTAAGTAAGAAAGATTTGGAGATAAGTGCTTTTTCGGATGATGAGATGTGTATCGTTGGTCGAGCAGACGGTTCACTTACCGAAATCGAACAAGGAGCAACTTGGATTGCGCGAGAAGAAGGCTCAGGAACGCGTGAATATTTGGATCATGTATTAAGTACCAATGGCTGGAATGTTGCTGAAAAAGTTGTTGCTTGGAGTAATATGGCGGTCAAACAAATGGTTCTTGAAGGAATGGGCTACACCGTTATTTCTAAGTGTGTTGTTCAAACAGAAATTACATCAGGAAAACTGCAGACGTTTAATGAGGCTGGTAGCTTAATGCGGAAGTTTTCGGTACTAAAAAACAGACAAAGACTTGAAAATCGAATTGCTGAAACCTTTTTAACATTTTTAAAGGAAAACCAGTAAATAAAACTAGCTTTTTAATTAACTAGTGATTACAATGAGAAAGAATACATTTTAGAAAGGGAGAAGCAATGAAAGAATATTTTATAGATCGTTCCTATAAGGCTTCTATGGGGATTGCGAATGCGGTTCTTGTAACGCTTGGAATTGGACTTCTTTTACAGACAATTGGGCAGATGACAGGGATTTCATTTCTTGTAACGGTTGGAGCAATTGGTAAAACGATGTTAATTCCGGGAATTGGTGTTGGTATTGCGATGTGCTTGCACGCGAATACGCTTGTGACGATAAGTGCGGCTGCATCTGCTGTTATTGGTGGCGGGGCAGTGGCGACGTTAGCTGGTGGCGGAGTTGCTATTACTAGCGGAGAACCAGTCGGAGCTATTTTGGCTGTTATTGTGGCAGTTTGGACTGGGAAGCGAGTCACTGGAAAGACGAAATTTGATATGATTTTGATTCCCGGTGTTTCACTTTTAGCTGGCGGACTAAGCGGTATTTTATTTGCAAAGATTATGGCGCCGATTTTAGCTTCTGTAAGTCTTGGAATTAGTTCATTAATTGGTGGTTCGCCGCTGATTTCATCGATGGTTATTGCTTTTGTGTTTGGATTACTGATACTTAGCCCAGCTTCTTCTGCTGCGCTCGCGATTGCGCTTCAACTTGATCCAACAGCAAGTGCTGCGGCGTTGATTGGTTGCTCGGTTCAATTCGTGTCATTCGCGGTGTTAAGTTATCGGGATAATAACTGGGGTGCATTTTTTGCCCAACTTATCTGTACACCTAAATTACAAACACCTAACATCATTAGAAAACCCAGCCTTATGATAGTACCACTACTAACAACACTGATTGCTGGACCTCTTGGCGTGATGGTGTTCCATATCCAAGCTGCGAGTGAAGTCGCTGGTCTCGGGTTATGTGCTTTTGTTGCACCTCTTTATTTAATAGCAAATTACGGATTCAGCACACTTGCTGCTTTTATTTTGGTAGCAGTTGTCTTGCCAGGTGTTATTGCACTTATTGTCAGACCGTTTCTTATTAAAAAGGAACGCCTCAAAACAGGTGATTTAACGATTGAGTTGCAGTAGAATAGTTTAAAAAGTAGGGCTTAATAGCTCTACTTTTTATATTGGAATTTTGGATAAGCTTATGCTATGATTTATTGTGATGACAATAATACAATTTGAGAAGGAAGGCTTACTATGGTGAGAAAGTTAAATAAAATGTACGATGCATCTCCGCTCTATGCGCAAATAGCTGATGATTTACGAGATAAAATCCAATCGGAAGTTTGGCAAACTGGAGATAAAATTCCACCAGAGCTTGATTTATGTGAGTTATACAATGTCAGTAGAATTACCGTTCGAAAAGCAATTGATGAACTCGTTCGTGAGAATTTACTTTATAGAGAGCGCGCGAAAGGTACTTTTGTACGTGACTGGGAAGAAGCAGAGGATGAGCATTTTACGTTAGTGCGCAGTTTTACGAATGAGATGAAAGAACTTGGTAAAAAGGCGGCTACGCTACATGCAGAAGTAGAAGTAATCAATGCCGATAAAAAAATAGCGTTACAGCTAGGGCTTTCTGTCGGGGACAAGGTGCTACAAATTAAGCGGTTACGCGGTACGAAAGACTTGGCATTTGCTTTATTTATCAGTTTTATTCCTTATAATCAAGATTACTCACTTAAAGCAGAAGATTATTACGGTTCTTTTTATGAATATTTGAAAGGCTTCGGTATTGTCGTGAATCAAGAAAAGGAATATATTGAAGCGATGTTGCCTAATCGTGAAGTACAGGAAGCGCTCGCAATCGACAAACAAGAACCAATTTTGAAAAGGGTGCGGATGACGAAACAAAAAGAAAGTGATTTTAGAGAATACAGCGAATGTTTTTATATAGGAAAGCATTATCGCTATTATATTGATTTTGAATAAAAGAAAGCCTATCAAAAATATTGATAGGCATTTCTTTTTTATAAATTACGTACAAAAGCTTGAATAACAGCCACTTCTTCATTATCGCTCGTATTTCTGATTTGATAAGTTCCGACAATCGCAGGAACGATAAATGTTTCTCCATAATGCACTTCAAACGGTGCGAAAGAGTCGTCAATACTTTCAACGACAGCACTTTCTCCTTCTACCAAATTGAGCATATTGACGCTATCGTTTGTATGGACGGTAACCGTTTCTTTAAACCAGTGGCGGTGGGTTTCAATAAATTCTAATTCATGCAAACCAGTGCGCTCTACTTTTGAATCGTTATCTTCATGTAATGTTTCAAATTGGTTTATTAAGTTGTCTTTTACCCATTTGGTGTCGCGGTCAAGCTGTAAATTTTCTCTGCCGTGCTCTAAATGAACAGGGCGAGGCATGCCATCGAGTCCAGTGCGTTCCCAGTCCCATAATTTAAACGTGAAGATATAAGGAGTTGCACTAATTTCTAGGACGACGGTACTTGGACCACCACAATGAATCGTCCCAGCTGGAATTAAAATATGGTCATGTTTTTTTACAGGGAAGACATTAATATATTTTTCATCGGGAAAACGGTAATTTCCTTCAGCGGCTTTTTCTAAATCTGTCATAATCGCTTCTTTTGTTGTACCTTCTTTTGTTCCAAGATACACGGTAGAGTCGTTATCTGCTTCTAAAATATAATAACTTTCATCTTGGGTATAATGGATACCGAACTTATCTTGCGCATACTCTACTAATGGATGGACTTGCAGACTTAAATTCCCTCCACCCACTGTATCGAGATAGTCGAAACGAATCGGGAATTCCGTACCGAAACGGCTATGTACTTTTGGCCCAAGTAATTCATTCGGAAAATGGTTTACTACATTGGTAGACGGAACTTCAATCCGAATATCTCCAAATCGCATGTATAAACTATTTTCTTCTGGAACGCCGTCAAATGCCCAGCCGTAATTATCAGCTGCAGGATCAAGCCCAAAGTTATTCTTCATCCACTGACCTCCCCATACACTTGCATCAAAGTAAGGAACTACTCTAAAAGGGGCCTTGGAAACTTGATTCAAGCCATTTCGATAATCTTCTCCGCGCACCATTTTTGGCTCATTTTTTTTATTGGTATCAAGTAAGAAATCTACTTGTTGATAAAGCTTTTTCTTTTGCCGATCAGCCATGCGCCACTCGAAGAAATAACCACGCTTGAACTTACGAAGCGCATCTTCACCGGCATTGTCTGCTTTCCAGTTAGGTTTATTTTCTCCGCGGTAGCGGCACTGAATCTCCCATCGAGCTAAATCAGCATAAATAAGAATGTCTGGTGTTGGTGCTATAACAGTTGCGCCAGTCCCGTAAACCACAACTAACCCTTTAGTAGCAGCAATTTCCGCTTGAATTTCAGCAAGTTTTTCTGCTGGATAAAAGTCGCTCACTTCATAGTGGGACATAATTCCGAACACCCGGTCATCTGTTAAGTGAGATTGGATTGTAGCTGTTACTTCTTCATTGTTTAATGCCCAATCATCTGCAAAAACCACTTTTTCGACTGGTAATAATGGAAGTAGTTCGGCAGCGATTTCTTCATTTCGTGTTCCGGGGTAACATTCAATCGCAACGATAGTTTGGTCTTGCTTCTTTTTTTGAATAGCCGTTCTTAGTTCTGTAGCAATATCTTTGTAACCCGCCCAAGCACCATCAAATTGGTGGATTTTCACTTCGGGTGCTAAATCGTACGTGGTCAAAACAATCACTCCTTGATTATATTGTTATTACAATATAAATATAGCATTGTATATCTATTTTGTCATTACAATCTATTGTCTATTTTTGTTATAACAATACAATCGTTTTTGTAACGTAATGGACACAATTTTTCGCAAAAAGCCATATCTAAATGGAAAAATTTCGTGTAAAATATAACATTGAAAGCAATAAAAAATAAAGAGGTTCGAATTATGGAAAAAAGTGGATTTGTTGCAGATCCGATTTATGGAGAAATCAAGAATGAGATAATGGCCAATACGTTGGAAAATGGCGAGAAAGTGGACATAGAAGACATCATGAAACGATTTCAAGTCAGCAAACGAGTAGCTTTTAGTGCGCTCCATTGTTTACATAAGAGTGGTATTGTGTGCAAAAACATTGGGGAAAGCGGTTTTTCAGTCGCCGTGAATAGTGAAGCTGAGCATCGCGAAAAATCACGATTAAAGTTAGCTTTTTTTCATCTAAATTATGCTGTACAAAAACTACAAGAACAAGACGCAGAAGTATGCGCAACATGCCTTCGTAAGGAGTTAGTTTATATAAAACTAGCTGCTAAGGAGCAAGACACAGATGTATTTATAAATCACGTGAAAAACTTTTATGCTTGCATGATTCACTATACAGAAATGCCGGCGATGGAGAAAAATATCGATATACTGAGTCAAACGCTGCGAAATATGAAAGAAAAGAATGAAAAGCTATTTTTCGAAGCTTTTACGATAGATGTTTCGCAGGCCCTGGAAGACTTGGTAACGCATCTAGAAGCGAAAGAATTTGAAAAATGCCACTCAGTCATTCAACACTTTTATGATAAGAATATCTCTATCTTGTTTTCAGAATCAAAAAACCCCGAATGACGATTTCGTCACGCGGGGTTTTTCTTTTCGGATGAGCTTGTCTTGCCACTCATCTGATGGGCCGGACCATGTCTGGATGTTTCTGAATAAACATACAACATTCGGAAAACGGTGAGGCATTTTCAAACAAGTAGGCGAATTCTTTGTCTTGCTACTTACTTCTCAAGATATTCTAGCTTACGAATAAATGAGCGCCCGTAACTTGCTTAAATAGTGGCCATAAATGATACGATACTTTATTCGCTTATTTACCAATGTAGTGAGGATAAAAATATTGATAAACGAGCGACGTAACGAAATTCCGTCTTCCTACAACTAAGTTAGCGTAAAGTCCTTGACGCGGCGTATACTCCTCGCCTTCCTCCTGTAAGCTAACCGTAGCTGCTTGACACTAAAATCCTTCACCAGACGTTTTGCCGGCATATGACAAAGCTGAGAAAAAAATCAGCTTGTACACCAAGTTTGTTTCATTCGCATCACCTTTTATTTGTTCGTTGTACTTTATATATAACCGTTCTAAATAAATGTAAACGCTTTATTTGTAAAATGATTATAAAGTCACAGTTTGAATTTTAAGCCAGGCCTTTTGTCAGAGGAAATAAGCCATTAAAATATCATCCACAAATTCGCCTTGAATAATGAATTCTTTTTCTAGGCGTCCTTCCAGTTTAAAACCATTTTTTTCATAGAAACGAATGGCTTTTTGATTGATGGATAGAACACGCAAGGCAATTTTAATGAAACCTTTTTCGCGTGCCACTTCCTTCATTTTGTCCATTAAAAGTTGACCAATGCCCGCGCGTTGGTAGTCTGGATGTACAGCGATATCAATTTCTGCGACGTGTTTATTGGTTGCGAGTGGGATAGGAGACTTATAACCAAGAATCCCGACTACTTTATCATCCGCCACGACAACAATTTTGGAACCGGGTGGGCTTTTAAGTAAAAATTCGGCTTCACTATCAAAATGGATACTTCCAGGTGTTGTTCCTGGCGTCCAAACTAAATGTTCTAATTCAATCATTGAAGCGGCATCTTCTCGTTTAGATAGTCTAATTTGCATAATTTACCAACTTTCCTTATTTTCTTTTTGCGTAAGATAGCGAGGTTTTCCAAGTTTTCCATAAACCGTCATTGCTGTAAAGTAGCACATTTCCTTGATAAAGACGAACTGTGAGGAAGAATGCACCAACAACGCTTGCGAGTAAAATAGCGAGGGAGCTAAAGATGCCGATAGTCGAAACGGAAAGTAAGTCCATTCGGGCTAGCATCATCATTGGCGAGAATGTCGGAATATACGAACCGATGATAACTAACATATTATCTGGCGCGTTCGCTGCTGCAATGGATCCCCAGTAGCCGATAATTGCAAGAATTGTCATTGGATAAATAAACTGGGCTACAGTTTCGACATTCGGGACCATCGAACCAATCATTGCTGCGAGTAAAATGTACAACAACAAACCTAAAATAACAAATAGTAAATTTAGCACAAGGTAGTACGCTGGGAAAACAGCAATTTGATCTAAGACATTTTGAACCATTTCGGTGTTTCTGCCAGCAATCAGGACGATAGCTCCACAAACGATGTAAAACCCAATTTGTGTTAAAAGCATAAAAATTATCGCAGTCAATTTGGCAAATAAGTGAGTTGTCGCAGAAACACTGGACAAAATGACTTCCATGATGCGCGTGCCTTTTTCTGTAGCTATTTCAGAAGCAACAATGTTTGCATAACTCATCACGAAAATAAAAATAACTAGTGTTAAAATCAGGACAGCGGCGCTCATCACATCTTTTTCGTGGTTTGTTAACTGATTGTTGGATTCTAAATCATTGGTTACCGAAACAGGAGATGTAATAGATTGCAATTGTTCATTGGTGATTTTATAAGCGGCCGCTTTTTCAGCGATTTTGGTAGCTGTAAGGTCTTCGGTTAAACGTGTAATAGTATCTTGACCAGCTGTTTCTTGCGTTGTATAAACGGCACTTACTGAATCATCTTCCTGTGTAATCGTGACAAATCCGTCTATCTTACCGTCTTTCAGAGCAGACTGGGCGGATTTTTTGTCTTTAATGTCCGTATTTACTTTGAAATGATTTTTATCAGCAGCCAAAGATTTGGCAAAAACAGGGTCTTCTGCAAGTACCGCAAGCTTTGTAATATCACTACTTGAGTCAAAATAGTCGACCATTTTCGGAATACCAGCGATGAGCGCGGCGATTAAAACGGGAAAAAGTAGTGAAATTAAAAATGATTTTGTTTTCACGCGTCTTTTGTAAACTTGCTTCGTAATCACCCAAAATTTACTCATTTAGCTCACCAGCCTTCCATTTGAAAATTTCTTCGAGCGTCGGAGCTTGGAGACTAAACGTTTGAATGAAACCATCTTTTGTCACATATTCAAAAATTTTCTCTGCGTCACTTTCATTTTCAATTTCAAGTTGCAGAACCCCGTCGCGGTGGGTTTGAACATTTAAAACACCTGGTAAAGTAGCGAGTTCTGCTGCACTATGACTAGATTCAATCAAAATACGTTTACGACCAAAAACCGATTTTACAGATTCTGTTGTTCCTTGGAGGACCACATTTCCTTTTTTTAACATTAATAGCGAGTCGCAAAGTTCCTCCACATTCTCCATCCGGTGACTAGAAAAAATAATAGCAGCCCCTGAAGCGCGTAAGTCAAATACAAACTTTTTGAGAATTTCTGCATTGACTGGGTCTAACCCGCTGAATGGTTCATCTAAGATAACTAGTTTTGGTTGGTGAATAATTGTACTTAAAAGCTGAATTTTTTGTTGATTGCCTTTGGATAGTGTTTTGATCAAGTCTGTTTTTTTACCGACAATTTCAGCGCGTTCTAGCCAGCTATCAATTTCTGCCTTTATTTTTTGTTTTGGATATCCTTTTAATTCAGCAAAAAATATTAATTGTTCTTCAATTGTGACATTTGGATATAAACCACGTTCTTCGGGCAAATAACCGATAATATTTGGATCGATTTTGCTTACTTCTTTGCCGTCCCAAGTGATTTTTCCAGAAGAAGCTTCTAAAAAATGCAAAATAAGGCGAAAAGTAGTTGTTTTACCAGCGCCATTTTGACCAATTAATCCGAGTATTTTTCCTGGTTCTACTCGAAACGATAAATCATTGACAGCGACTTTTGTTCCAAATTTTTTCGTAACATTATGTAGTTCAAGCGTCACACGAGCACCCCTTTCTAATTGTTCCCTGTTTTTATTATACGGTTTTATTGGAGGATTGTCTTGCTAAAAGTAAAGAGCTACGACGACGACTTTTTTCACAAACTCAGCCAAAAAATTGTCTAGTGTAGTGGACATAACTTGTTGTAACCGTTTTCTTTTATTTGTGTATAATAGAGCGTAGAGGGAGGTGATGAAATGCTTCTAACCAAATCGGAGCATGCATTAATTAACTTGTTCTTAACGAAAAACGATTTTTTGACAGCAAAGCAATTAGCTGAAATTCTAGACGTTTCCTCTAAAACGATTTATCGCAAGATTAAAAACATCAATGAGACAACTGGAAGAAAGGATATCATCATTTCTGAAAAGGGGCGTGGTTTTAAGTTAGATTATAAAGCTTACATACAAGCTAAATTAGAAACGACAGGTGATATTTTTGGCTATACACCAACAGAAAGACGTGAAAAAATCTTGCTGCAAGTATTGTTTAAATCACCAAAGTACTTGAATGTAACAGAGCTGTATGAAGATTATTATGTTGGGTATAATTCAATCAAAAATGATTTCTCTCTTTTAAATCAAGCCATCGAGAAATATGATTTGGCTCTTGAAAAAAGGCAAAAAGAAATACGGGTTGTTGGCACTGAAGAAAACATCCGGACCGCCATTAATGAAGTGATTAACAACTTGGATTTATCGACCTATGATGATTTGAAAACAGAATACAGTGATCTCAATAAAGCTGACGTTCAGTTTATTGTGCGGCAAATGGAGTTGATTGAGAACAAGCTGATGATTAGCATTCCGTATCCGTATGATATTAATATCTTTTCACATTTGTATATTTTAATCAACCGTTTCCGTCAAGGGGAAGTAGAAGATTTTAAAGAAAGTGATGATGCTTATATCGTCACAAATGAAAAATTGCATACGATTGCTGTAGAAGCCATTGATGCAATTGAACAATATTTGAAAATGAAGCTACCGGAGAGAGAGACTTTCCATTTTTTACAATACTTGATTTCTTCTCGTTTTAACCATGAAATCGAATTAGTTCCAGGTAAAATTTTACCGATTGTGGAAGAGATGACTGATTTTTATATTGAACAAGTGGCTGCTAAAATTAATATGCCGATTAATAAAAAGCAATTAAAGATCGAGCTATTGAGCCATATGAAGCCAATGGTAAACCGAATGAATCATCAAATTAATATAAAGAATAATTTGTTAAGCGACATCAAATTAGAGTATGGCAGACTATTTGAAATCATCAAAGAAACTGCAAATGATGTAGCAAAAACCTTTAAATTAAATACAATTTCTGATGATGAAGTTGGCTATATTACCATATATTTTGCGAAACACATGGAAGCGTCTCCTCTAGTCAAACGAATTATCATTATGTGTTCAAGCGGTATTGGGACGTCAGAACTTTTGAAAGTAAAGGTACAAAAAGCTTTTCCAGATGTTGAAATAGTAGACGTTTTATCATCTACAAGATTCAAAAATAACTTGCAAGACTATCAGAATATTGATTTTATTCTAACAACAATTAATGCAGAAAGTACGAAAGAAATCCCATCGTTACTTGTAAGTGCGATGTTTACCGAGAAAGATAAAATAATGGTAAAAAAACTGATGGAAAGTTTATAGGAGGCGAATTCATGGATATCCAAGATTTAGATATTAGTAAAGTAATAAGCCCAGCACTTGTAAATTTAGACTTACAAGCTACAAGTAAATTAGAAGTCATTGAAGAGTTAACAGATTTACTTGTTGAAACTGGGGCAGTAGCAGACAAAGATGCTTTTATAGCAGATGTATTATATCGCGAAGAAGAAGGCAAAACGGGACTAGGAGAAGGAGTCGCTATTCCACACGGGAAGTCGGCGAGCGTTACGAGTACATCCATTGCCGTTGGAAGAACTAAAAAACCTGTTGAGTGGGAGTCGCTTGATGATAAACCAGTAAATATTATTATTCTTTTCGCAGTGAAAAATTCAGATGCTACAACAACTCATATTAAATTACTTCAAAAAGTAGCAATCTTACTTGCGGACGATGAGGTGATTGGCCAATTTCAAACTGTAAAGACAAAAGAAGATTTAATTAAGTTGTTAGCCAAAAATCAGGATTAGGAGGAGTTTGGAATGAATATTATTGGAATAGCAGCTTGTACATCGGGAATCGCACATACGTATATTGCTAAAGAAAAACTAACAAAAGCAGGGACAGCGCTTGGTCACAACGTTCATATTGAAACACAAGGAACAATTGGTATCGAAGACGAGCTTTCAGCAGAACAAGTGAAAAATGCCGATGTAGTTATTATTGCTGCCGATATTAAAATTAGCGGAAAGGATCGTTTTAAAGGAAAACGAGTTGTCGAAATTCCAACAGACCTAGCGATTAAAGCACCAAAACAAATTATTAATAAAATAGACAAAGAAATAAATAACTAGGGAGTGAACCGGTATGATGAAAAAACTGCAAATCAAAAAACATGCACTTACAGCGATTTCGTATATGTTACCGTTAGTTGTTGCCTCGGGGTTACTTATTGCCATTGGAAATTTAACAAATGGACAAGTTATTGAAAACTATAAAGCACCTTATTCGATTCCAGATGCACTTGTCTCTCTCGGTGTGCTTGGTATGGGACTGCTTGCTCCAGTTATTGCTGGTGCGATTGCCTATTCGATAGCAGATAGGCCGGGAATTGCGCCAGGGTTACTTATGGGACTTATCGCCAATTCAATCGGTGCTGGATTTTTAGGCGGAATGCTTGGAGGATACTTAGTCGGTTATTTTGTACTTATTCTTGTGAAATATTTAAAAGTGCCAAAATGGGCGCAAGGTTTAATGCCAATGATGATTATTCCGCTTATTAGTAGTTTAGTCGTCGGGCTTCTGATGTACTTTGTTGTAGGGGTTCCAATCGTTTGGGCCACGGAGGCGATGACAAGCTTCTTACAAGGCATGCAAGGCAGTATGCGCTTTGTTTTCGGAGCTGTACTTGGAGCTATGGCAGCATTTGACTTTGGTGGACCTGTAAATAAAGTGGCCTCCTTATTCGCAGATGGGCTCCTTCTTGAAGGCGTCAAAGAACCAGAAGCAGTAAAAATTCTTGCTTCGATGGTTCCGCCATTCGGGGTGACCCTTTCATGGGTAGTTTCCAAATTAATTAAAAAGAAAAAATACACGAAGTCAGAAGAAGACAATATCAAAATTGCTTTCCCGATGGGGATTTGTATGATTACAGAAGGTGTTATTCCCATTGCAGCGGTTGACCCCATTCGCGTTATTATTTCTTGTACACTTGGTGCGGCAGTCGGCGGAGGTCTTAGTATGACTTGGGGAATTGGCTCACCAGTTCCATCAGGCGGAATGTTTATCGTCCCAGCAATGAATGAACCACTCTTATTCTGTTTAGCATTATTAATTGGTACTTGTGTCACAGCAGCCATGTTACTCATCTTGAAACGAGAACCTACTAAAGAAGAAGAACTCATTGCTGACCAAGGATTAGAAGAGGAAGATGAAGTTGATCTGTCTGGAATTAAAATTTCATAAGGTGAGGAGATTTTGAAATGTATGTGTCCATGAAAGGTATGTTAGAACGTGCGAACAAGGAGCATTATGCAGTAATGGCAATTAATTGTTTTAATCTGGAAACGGCTCGTGCAGTCATTGATGCTGCACAAGAACTTCGTGCGCCGATTATCATTGATTTACTTCAAGATCATTTGACAAGTCATCTAGGAAGTCGCTTTTTGACAAAACCCATTATAAAAATGGCAGAAGAAGCGAGTGTTGAAGTGGCAATTAATTTGGATCACGGGCATGATGTGGCGATAGTGAAGCAATGCTTAGCGGATGGTTTTTCTAGTGTGATGATGGATGCGTCTAGTTTTCCTTATGAAGAAAACGTTGCAATTACGAAAAAAATGGTCGAGTTTGCAGAAGTTTATCATGCTAGTGTTGAGGCGGAAGTTGGTAATATTGGTGCGGTGACTGGAGATAATTACACCAATCAAGAAATGTATACCGACCCCAAAGTGGCCATCGATTTTGCTAAACGAACAGGGATTGACGCTTTAGCAATTTCTTATGGTTCTTCCCATGGTGATTATCCAGAAGGTTTTACACCGGCTTTCCAGTTTGATATTGTCAGAGAAATCAAATCCGCGACAAACATGCCGCTCGTTTTGCACGGAGGTTCTGGTTGCGGGGCGGAAAATATTCGAGAATCCGTTCGACTGGGCATCAATAAAATCAATGTTGGCTCCGACTTCATGAAAGCACAAGTAAATCAAATAAAAACGAATTTAAAAGAAAATCCGGCTGTTAACTATGTGGACTTAATTCATGAAACGATAAAAGCCGGCACAAAAGCTGTTAAAAATTATATTCAACTATCCGGTTCAACCGGAAAATCACTTTAAAAGGAGAAATGAAAATATGTTAGTAAATATGAAACAATTATTAGAAGTAGCTAAGGAAAACAAATTCGCGGTGGGAGCATTTAATGTTGCAGACAGTAACTTTTTACGGGTGGTAGTAGAAGAAGCTGAAAAAAACAATGCTCCAGCAATTATTGCAGTGCATCCAACAGAATTAGATTTTACGAAAGATGACTTTTTCCAATATGTTCTTGCAAGAATTAAAAATAGTCCTGTTCCATTTGTTCTTCATTTGGATCATGGTGACAATATGGGAGATGTGATGCGAGCGGTACGTTGTGGTTTTAGTTCAGTGATGATTGATGGCTCTTTGCTTCCTTTTGAAGAAAATATTCGTGTTACAAAGGAAGTTGTTGATGTTTGTCATAAACTGGGGGTCTCAGTTGAAGGTGAGCTCGGGACTATCGGGAAAACCGGTAACAGTATTGAAGGCGGCGTCAGTGAGATTATCTATACAAAACCCGAAGAAGCGGAAGAATATATTAGTCGCACGGGTGTAGATACGCTAGCTGTTGCAATCGGGACAGCGCACGGAATTTATCCTAAAGATAAGGAGCCAAAATTACGTCTAGATATCTTAAAAGATATAAAAGATTTAGTGAATATTCCACTTGTACTTCACGGTGGTTCTGCAAATCCAGATGCCGAAATTGCTGCAGCTGTCGAAATTGGAATTCAAAAAGTAAATATTTCCAGCGATTACAAATACGCCTTTTATAAGAAATGTCGTGAGATTCTAAGTACAACAGAACTTTGGGATGCCAACGCAATCTACCCAGACTGTATTGATGCGGCGAAAGAAGTGGTGAAATATAAGATGGAACTTTTTGAGTCTATTGGTCAAGTTGAAAAATACCAACAAGCAAAAACCACAGCTTGGCGAAGTGAACTAATCTAACAAAAAAAACTAAGAGCGCAAGTTGGCTCTTAGTTTTTTTGTATCTTTACAAGTGGTACATTCATCTCTATTAACTTTTGGAGCTTCTGGACATCGTTAATTCGCCAAGGCTTTCTTTGTGATTCCAAAATGCCTTCTTCACGTAAATGTCCTAGAACTTTAGACGTGTAGCTTTTAGAAGTATTAGCATGATCAGCAAGTATTTGATAAGTTAAAAATTCTGGAAGTTCTACTATTTTTTCGGAGATACGTAGGCCAAATTCAATCATTGTACTTAAAGAATAATAAATACTTTCACGTGAAGTCAATTTTTCTTGATAAGCGATAGTGTAAAATCTTCTTCTAGTTTCCGCTAATTGATGAAGCATGAGATAATTTCGCGGATCTTCCGTCTCCATCATCCCCTTAAAGAAACTGATATCAATTTTCCACCATACAATATCTGTAAGAGCAACCATCATTGTGTGTTCAGGTATATCCTCTGTATAAACTGGCAAAAAGGGAAATGCTCCTTTAGACAAAATATAAGAAAAATCACGCGGTTTGTTGTCATCAAATATTAGTTTCATAAAACCTTCTTCTATTATATAAATATGTTTTCGTTGTTTATTGGATGTGATAATTGTTTTTTGTGGGAGCCGCTCTTGAATGCAGTGCTTATTAAAACTCGGATTTTTCTTGAGCAGTTTAAGAATATTATCTATCGAAGCAAATTGATCTAACGTTTCTTTTAAATACATACCATTCCCCCCTATGTCATTAGTTTCCCGCAATATAAGCGCATAAAACTTATTCTTCTAGTAGAATATTTTTGCGTAAACATAAGCGGGGAAGAATAAAAACACGAATTAATAACTTTCACAAATAATACAAAATATCGCGATAATCATTAAAAAATAGAGGTTATTCTTCTAAAAAGGTAGTTAGAAAGATACTATTTTCACTAAAATGTTGCTTGAAATTTTTGGATAGAAAAGTAGAGGGAATGTGCTTCGTCTTATAATAGAAGTATCAAAAGAAACTTATACAATAATTTATAAAGTGAATAAAATTCAATTGTGACAAAAAAGTCAAAAATAGTTGGTTAAAGCAGGAAGTTTTGTTTTTTTGTTGGGTTCCTTTTAAAAGTGTTTGGTAGTATCATCACTTGTAAGAAGCCACTCATCGCATTATAAAACTATTTGCTAACAACATAAAATAGAAATGAGATGACAATAAATGCAATCCGTATTTGAAGATTTGTATAGTAAAAAAATTTTGGAAGAAGAATTTGGTTATACATGCTTCTTGCAAACTTTAATCGATAACAGAATCCCTTATAAAAAAACAAGGATACCGAGCAACATGATTTTACTAACAGAGGATACAATAAATACAAAGGTTTATTTTATTGAAAAAGGGATAGTTTCATTAGAGAAGAATAAAAATGTTATAAGTTTTTTGGGATCAAACCAAATTGCTGGATTGAATGATTATTTTATGGCAGAAGCAAATCTATACACTGCTAGAGTTATCGAAACAATTACAGCATACGAATTTGATAAAGAAGATATAATTTGCTCGATTATTGGGATGCAAGAGGGGTGGCTCTATTTATATCTTAATAATCGAAATCACGAAAATGTTTTAATTGAAAAATGTAATTTAATGCGTGGTAATGGAGAAAATCGTTTGAAAGAGTCTCTAGAGCAGCTGGGAAGATATTTTGGAAATGAAAAGGAAGGCGTGCTACGCATTCCAAAATGTTTCACAAAGAAAATTATTGCTAATTATTCTAACTTATCGGTGCGTTCAGTAACTCATCTTTGTAGAAAGTTGGTTGAATCAGGTTTTTTAGCAGAAAATTCTAAGTCTTTTGTTTTGTTGGATAAATACGGAAGAATAGAACCAGAAGTAACTACGATATAATTATACTTGAGTAAAAGATAAACTATTTAATTTTTAGTTTATCTTTTTTCTTAGGGAGAAAAAATTACATCAAAAAAAAACAAGCAAAGTATTTTCTTTGCTTGTTTTTTTTTGATGAGCCGTGCTGGGTTCGAACCAGCGACCCTCTGATTAAAAGTCAGATGCTCTACCAACTGAGCTAACGGCTCTAAATATGACTGGGCTAGCTGGATTCGAACCAGCGCATGACGGAATCAAAATCCGTTGCCTTACCGCTTGGCTATAGCCCAATAATAGAAAATGGTGGAGGGGAGTGGATTCGAACCACCGAACCCGAAGGAGCGGATTTACAGTCCGCCGCGTTTAGCCACTTCGCTACCCCTCCGCTATAAAATGCCGACTGCAGGAATTGAACCCGCAACCTACTGATTACGATTCAGTTGCTCTACCAGATTGAGCTAAGTCGGCGAAGAATCGCTCTCACTGCTGGCAAATCGAAATCTCTTGCATAATTAATTCTTCAAAACAGATACTAATACATGATATAACATTTTAATCAATTTTACCAGCTTTTTTTTAAAAAAAGTGAAAAATATTTTTGAAGTTGTTATTTTTGATTAAAAAGTGACCCGTACGGGATTCGAACCCGTGTTACCGCCGTGAAAGGGCGGTGTCTTAACCGCTTGACCAACGGGCCATATGATAAAGTTTTTTACCGCTAGAAACTATTATATAAAAAAAGGATGTCATTTGTAAATACCCAAATTAAATTCTTTTTTTTCTGAAAATATAACTTTGGAAAACGGGTTATTTATCTTATTAATGGGTATGTATATTGAAAGGCGTGTGAAATAAATTTCTACTTTTTAAAGACGTAAAAACAAGCATTATGAACAATTATTCACTTGAAAGATAATTAGTCAGCTAAAATAATACAAATTAGTATTACAATCTAAAATCAGCTGTGCTATAATGTGTCTGGTCAACTTGAAGTTAGCTAAAAATCAAATAAAAAAGGTAGGGAATACAATGGCTTCGCCGCTAAAAAGACTATTAATCGGCCGCCCTCTGAAAACATCAGAAGCTGGAGACCAAAAACTGGGGAAATTAAAAGCTTTAGCAGTTCTGTCATCAGATGCACTTTCTTCTATTGCGTATGGTACAGAACAGATCTTATTGGTACTTGTAACTGTTAGTGCTGCCGCTATGTGGTATTCATTACCAATTGCGCTTTGTGTACTTGTTCTTTTGTTTGCTCTTAATCTGTCTTACAAACAAATTATATACTCTTATCCGCATGGTGGAGGAGCTTATATCGTTTCAAGAGAGAATTTGGGGAATAATGCCGGTTTAATCGCAGGTGGATCTTTACTAGTAGATTATATGCTTACAGTTGCTGTAAGTGTTTCTTCTGGAACAGATGCAATCGTTTCTGCTGTCCCATCATTATATCCGTTTGCAGTGCCTATAGCTGTACTTCTTGTCGTTGGAGTAACGATTATCAATCTGAGAGGTATTACTGAATCAGCTAGTTTACTTGCAATACCAGTATATTTGTTTGTTTTTTCTATTATAGCTCTTATATTTACAGGTTTATTTAAAGTATTAACTGGTATGGATGCAAGTCATGAAACAGCTGCAGTAGGGACTCACGTACAGGGTGTAACCATTTTTCTTTTACTAAGAGCATTTGCATCTGGGTCAGCTTCTTTAACGGGTATTGAAGCTATCTCAAATGCTGTTCCTTTATTTAAAGAACCACGACCAAAAAATGCCGCAAAAACATTAACATTAATGGCAGGCTTACTTGGTTTCTTCTTTGTCGGAATAACAGTACTTGCTTTTGTTTATGGAACTGTTCCTGAGCTAAAGGTAACGGTGCTTTCTCAAATTGCTGAAAATGTATTTGGCAGAAACTTCATGTTTTATTTTATTCAAGCCACTACGGCACTTATTTTAGTTTTAGCAGCTAATACCGGATTTTCTGCATTTCCGATGTTAGCATTTAACTTGGCGAAAGATAAATTTATGCCAAGAATGTATTTAGCAAGAGGAGATAGACTGGGCTACTCTAATGGGATTATCACTTTAGCTGTGGGTTCTATCCTACTCATTATTTTGTTTAAAGGGAAAACGGAATTACTCATTCCATTATACTCTGTCGGAGTGTTCATACCATTTACGTTGTCTCAAACAGGGATGATAGTAAAATGGTGGAAACAGCGTCCTAAAGGTTGGAAAAAATCATTATCGGCTAATTTACTTGGAGCATCAATTTCATTTACAGTATTATTAGTGTTATTCTTAACTCGAATTGAATCTGTTTGGCCAGTATTTGTCTTTATGCCAATTATGATTTATGTTTTCCATCGTACGAGACATCATTATAGGAAAGTCGGACCGCAACTTAGAATTGACGAAACAATGGACTTGCCGGACTTTAAAGGGAATGCCGTCATTATTTGTGTGTCTGATACCACTAAAGTTGTAGAGGGTGCATTACAATATGCTAAATCTATTGGTGATACAGTCATTGCTGTTCATATCTCTATTGATAAAAAACAGGAAAAAGAATTTGTTGAGAGATGGAATAGGGTGCATCCTGAAGTGCGTATGGCTAATCTGTTTTCTCCGTATCGATCTATTTCAGATCCATTAATGAAGTTTATTGATACAGCTAAACAAAAAGCAGATCAAGACAATTACTCACTAACAGTATTAATACCACAATTTATTCCTAGAAAAGGTTGGCAAAATGTCCTTCATAATCAAACAAGCCTATTGATTCGCACAAGACTTCTAATGAAAAGGGATGTAGTGGTTTCCACATATCCTTATCATTTAAAAGAATAACAAGAGAAAAAAACGGAAGAGACCTTCGGGGGAAGAGGGGGAACTCTTCCGTTTTTGTAATGGAACAATGTAAGCATAACGGTTGTTTATTTATTTGTAAAAAGTGGAAATTTTGATTTTAAAGAAGAATATTCATCGGAAAACTAAATTTCCTTTAGATGAAAAAGGCATTTTAAATGCCGAGTTTTCCTAGATAATTAAAAAAACTGCTCGAATCAAGTTTTTTATACAATTTGAAAAATAATGTTTGGTTAGAAAAAAGAGCACACTTTTTTTGTATATGTTATAAAAAAACAGGCAATAAAACTTGAAAAAATGGAAATAAGAATTAATACTTATCTATAAAATTGAATAAATATAAGTGTTACAGTATATAAGTAAATGGACTTAAGTAATGTTACAAAGTGGTAACAAATTTTTCTTTTTGATGAATTCATAATGAGTGGATTTTGCGTATCTATATAAAGCGCTATATAGAGCCATTTAACGTTTTTAAAGAGGAGCATGGAAATCCATCCAAGCCTTGAAAAAAGCCAGTTTTCGCGTTATAATTTCAGTAGTTGATGGGAGTTATTATTTTGGGTAAAGGAGCGCTTTGTATGCAGGAACAGGACATTAGGTATTATGTACTACCTACTATTATCATTTTTATATTAGGAATTGCTGCAATGAATGCATCTAGTTTTCCATTTATTAGTTTTCTGACAACTACGCTCGTTGCTATCGCTATTGGAATTATTATTGGCGGAGCTCATCAATTAATTAGATTGATTATTAAAACTTATCAACAAACGAAGGAACGCAGAGTCTCTCAAAAAAAGTGGCAAACACTATAAAATGACTCATTACATATTCATAATAAACCAAGCATTTTCAGACTTTTAATGAGAATGCTTTTTTTGTGGGTTAATTCTTATTTTTTTTTGTGTAAAAGATGGTACAATAAGGAAGATTATGAATGGAGGAGGTTGGAGATGGCGACTTTAGCAGATGTTGCGAAACGGGCAAATGTCTCCAAAATGACAGTTTCACGGGTTATTAATCATCCAGATCAAGTCTCAGATGAACTGAAAATGCTTGTTTATAGTGCAATGGAAGCCTTAGAGTATGTACCAAATTATGCTGCAAGGGCGCTTGTTCAAAATAGGACGCAAGTTATTAAATTTTTGATTTTAGAAGAAATTGATACAGTTGAACCATATTATATGAATTTATTAACAGGAATTAGTCGGGAGTTAGATAAATACTACTATTCGCTTCAACTCGTTACGCAAAGATCCAGGAATATCGGAGCTTATGACGGGCTTATTGTCACGGGAATACGCGACAAAGATTATGATTTAGGACTTTTAGATATTGATAAACCAGTTATTTTTTATGGTGAAAATAAACGTGGCTATGATTCTATTGATGTAGATAATAAAAAAGGGACTGCGCTCGCAACAGAGCATATGGTAGAGATCGGTTTTTCGCGAATCGTCTTTTTGGGAATTGATTTATTAGATGAACAGTTTATGAAATCGCGCCTAGAAGGCTATGAAGAAATAGTGAAAGAACATGGTTTGGAACCGGAAAGTTATTTTATTGCGAATAGTTCCAGTGTCGCGGAAGAAAAAGCATTTGAATTACTACGCTATAACTCAGAAAAAATTGCGATTGTTTGCGCATCAGATCGAATTGCCATTGGGGTTGTTCGTGCTGCCGCTGCTTTTGGTCGCCGTTTTGGTGAAAATATTGCTGTAACAGGGTTTGATGGTGTTTTTTTAGATAGAATTTCATCGCCAAAAATTACAACTGTTCAATCTCCCGTCGTTGAAATGGGGGAAGAACTCGCGAAGATGTTACTTGCGAAAATTAATGATCACGGAAAACCTCAAGGAAACCTATTATTTACTCCTGAATTACTGATAAGAGCCTCTACAACTGGAAAAGAAGAGTAATAAAAACGCTAGGAATCTTTATTCCTAGCGTTTTTTTATTTGAGTAAAATGGGTAAAAATGCGATGAAATCAAAAATGAAGTGAACGATGAAAGTAACCCAAATCGAGTTTGTTTTCTTAAATAAGTAGTTCAAAATGAGTCTAGCAGGTGCTAAAGTAATGATACATTGTAAGAAGTTAAAATCATAGGAAGTCAGATGCCACGTCGCAAATAGTAACGAGCAGAGCAAGGAAGCTTGCCAGAATTTCCAGTTCCATTTTTTCCAAGCGGCATAGAGTAAGCTAATGGATAGTAGTTCTTCGCCAAGAAGCATGAACGGGATACTTGTGAAAACGTAAGACCATGTAAGTACACTGTTGATACCATTTTCAGTAGTACTGCCCGCGAAGTAAGCCCAAGCAATGTTGAAAATAGAGCTGATAATAATTAATGCTGGAGCACCGATGAGGATCCATTTGAAACTAAAATGTTTAAACCAATCGAGGAATTCTGCTTTTAGTATGATAAAAGCAATAACCCCCATGCATAGGGCGTTAAAAAAAGCACCTATAAATTCTAACACTCCAATATTGGAAATGATGTGTGGCAAAAGAAGAAAAAGAACACCAATAATGATTGCGCTGGAAAATAACCAATACCCTTGTTTTTTAAAGCTTAAAGTATTTTCCATTTTATCCTCCTTTTAGACCTTTTTTCGATAGATTTCATTAGTCCATGAGTTATTATAGCTCTTTACTTTAAATCAGTAAAGTTACTAATTTGTCACTTTAAAGGAGGAGGGAGAATTGGCTTTCTTCTATAGTATGTTGAAAGAATATGAAATAGCTAGAAAATCTTGTTACCGTTAACGAGCGAGAAAAGGTTGCAAACGCTTTAATGGAAATGCTAATTTGAAATAGAACGATAGGTGATATAGGAGGAGAAAAAATGGAAAAAGCAGGGATTTATCATCAACCAGCGAGTAGCTATGCTTATAGTTATGACGCTAAAACACTACATATTCGGATTAGAACGAAACGCTTGGATATTAGCGAGGTTACTCTAATTGCTGCCGACCCTTACTTATGGAAAGATGGAAAATGGCAAAGTGAATCTTATACAATGCGCAAAA
Organism: Listeria monocytogenes ATCC 19117; assembly: GCF_000307025.1. Classification (GTDB taxonomy): domain Bacteria; phylum Bacillota; class Bacilli; order Lactobacillales; family Listeriaceae; genus Listeria; species Listeria monocytogenes_B. The sequence continues at coordinate 2,212,580 of NC_018584.1, read as the reverse complement.
TCGCAGAAACAGAAGAGCACGATTATTGGTTTTTTGCAATTACACCAGAACATAGACGTCTTCAATATGGCTTTTTACTAACAGATACAGAAGGAGAAACAACATTTTACGGCGGACGTGGTTTCTTTGAGCCAACTGAGGCTAATTTAGCTACGATGGATTATTACTTTAAATTTCCATTTATCCATGCGGTGGATACTTTTGAGGCGCCTGAATGGGTTGGGAATACTATTTGGTACCAGATTTTCCCAGAACGTTTTGCAAATGGGAATCCGGCTATTTCTCCGGAAAATGCCTTGCCGTGGGGAAGTAAAGATCCGAACACAACAGACTTTTTCGGCGGGGATATAGAAGGAATTATCGAGCATTTAGATTATTTAGCAGAGCTTGGTATTAATGGGGTTTATTTGACACCTGTGTTTGAAGCACCAACCAATCATAAATACGATACGGTTGATTATAAAAAAATTGATCCACATTTTGGAGATAAAGAAACGTTTAGAAAATTAGTTCAGGAAGCGCATAAACGTGGGATTCGCATTATGTTAGATGCGGTGTTCAATCACATTGGCGATACTTCAGCAGAGTGGCAAGATGTTGTCTTAAATGAAGAAAAATCTGCATATCGTGATTGGTTCCACATCCATAGTTTCCCTGTTCGTCAAAATGAAAATGGCAATATTGAAGGAGAACCAACACTTTCTTACGATACATTTGCTTTCACGACGCATATGCCAAAATTAAATACGGCTAACCCAGAAGTTCAGAAGTATCTACTGGATATTGCAACTTACTGGATTCGCGAATTTGACATTGATGGTTGGCGCTTAGATGTTGCTAATGAAGTAGATCATGCTTTCTGGAAAGAATTTAAAAAGGCTGTCCAAGCGGAAAAAGAAGATATTTATATTCTTGGTGAAATTTGGCATGATTCGTGGATTTGGTTACTTGGAGATGAATTCCACGCCGTAATGAACTATCCATTTACACAAACGATTATTGAGAACTTTATTGAAGAAAAAATCACACCGGAGCAAATGGTTTCTGGTATTAATGAACAATATATGCGCTACCCAAATCAAGTGAATGAAGTAATGTTTAATATGCTTGATAGCCATGATACGGCGCGTATTTTAACTCGTGCTAATAATGATGAGGATAAAGTGAAACAAGCGCTTGCCTTCATGTTCGCGCACACTGGTTCGCCGTGTATTTATTACGGAACTGAAATCGGCATGGACGGAGGAAATGACCCAGGTTGCCGTAAGTGTATGGAATGGGATGAAACGAAGCAAAACCAAGATATGCTAGCGTTTACGAAACAATTAATTGCCCTAAGAAAAGATAACCAAGCAATTATCACATCCGGCGAATTAACTTGGCTAGGTGCAAGTAGCGAAACGGGCATTACAGCATTTTCTAAAGAATTAAATGGTGAAAAACTGCATTTTCTTTTCAATCAAGCAAAAGAAGATAAAGATTTCACAATTTCATTTGAAAATACAGCGACAGATATTTGGAACAACCGAGCTGTAACAGAAAATCTTGTTGTCCCAGCAAAAGGATTTCTTGTTATTAAAGAAAACAGTTAAATCAATGGCGTAAAGGAATTTTTCACATGTTTACCGAAAAAATGTTGTTATCGGTAACATGTGAAATCTCCTTGTAAACGCTTTCGAAATCAGCATATAATAAATGCATAGGTTAACCTAATTCACAAACTTTAAAAAGAATTGAAAAAAGATGGGGACTTAGAAATCAGACAGTAAAGGGCGACTTTTTTCATAAAGAGGAGGAAAAGTAAATGAAGCGTTTCAAAAAAGTGGGAATAGTTTCGGCGGTTTTAGTAATGGCTTTAAGCTTAGCAGCATGTGGTGGTGGAAAAGACACTAGTAAATCTGGCTCATCTGATGAAAAAACATTAACGGTTTCCGTTGACGCAGGCTACAAAGACTACGTGAACAAAATAAAAGGTGATTTTGAAAAAGATAATGACGTGAAAGTAAAAGTAGTCGAAAAAGACATGTTCGAAACATTAGAAGCATTGCCACTTGATGGCCCGGCTGGAACTGCTCCAGACGTAATGATGTCCGCATTTGATAGAATTGGAAGCTTAGGCCAACAAGGACATTTAGCGGAAGTAAAACTTGGAAATAAAGACGATTACGATGAAAAAGACCAAAAACAAGTAACCATTGACGATAAAATTTATGGCGCTCCAGCAATTATTGAAACTCTAGTACTTTACTATAATAAAGATTTACTCGACAAAGCTCCAGCAACTTTCAAAGATTTAGAAACACTTTCTAAAGATTCTCGTTTTGCCTTCACTTCTGAAAAAGGAAAAAATACTGGTTTCTTAGCAAAATGGACTGATTTCTACTTCTCTTACGGACTACTTGCAGGATACGGTGGTTATGTATTCGGCGATGAAGGTACGAATCCAAAAGACATCGGTTTAAACAATAAAGGTTCGGTTGAAGGAATTACTTATGCAACAAAATGGTTCCAAGATGTATGGCCAAAAGGTATGCAAGACAATAAGAGTGCAGATGACTTTATCCAAGATCAATTTGTTAAAGGTAAAGCAGCAGCAATTCTAGGCGGTCCATGGTCAGCAGCAAACTACAAAGAAGCAAAAATTAATTACGGCGTAGCAAAAATCCCGACACTAAACAATGGCAAAGAATACTCTCCATTTGCAGGCGGTAAAGGTTGGGTTGTAAGTAACTATTCTAAAAACAAAGATGTAGCTCAAAAATGGTTGGATTATGTAACTAACCAAAAAAATCAAGAAACTTTATATGATATGACAAATGAAGTACCAGCTAACTTAAAAGCACGCGATACAGCGAAATCAAAAAATGATGAATTAACTAATGCTGTTATCGAACAATACAAAAATGCGCAACCAATGCCAAATATTCCAGAAATGTCGGAAGTTTGGACAGGTGCTGAAAACTTAATGTTTGATGCAGCTTCTGGTTCGAAAACACCGCAACAATCAGCAGATGATGCAGTAAAAGTAATTGAAGATAACGTAACGCAAAAATATACTAAATAATAATGATTTGGCGGGGCAAAGATAGCGCGCTCCGCCATTTTTTTCAACTTAGCTAGTGAATCTATATCTAGAATTGAGGGTAACAAAATGAAACTAGAACAAAAACAAATTAAAAATGTTCGTCAAGCGACTTTGTTATCAATCATTCCGGGACTTGGTCAATTTTATAATAAGCAAAATTTTAAAGGGATTGTCTTTTTCGCACTATTTGCTTTGTTTATCATAGAATTTTTTGCAGTTGGGCTGAATGCACTGATTGGCCTTGTAACACTTGGATCTGTACCGGGTGTAGACCATTCCTTATTTTTAATGATTGAAGGTACTTTACAATTAATTGTGACATTACTATTTATAGGCTTTTGGTTTATAAATATTTTCGATGCAAGACGCGTGGCTATGCAGTGGAACCTAGGTGAAACTGTTAACCGTTCTGCGATTGCTATTATAAAAAATATGCTCGACAAAGGTTTCCCGTACTTACTTACATTACCTGCATACTTAGTGATGACTTTTGTTATTATTTTCCCAGTTCTTGTTACTCTTTTCATGGCATTTACCAACTATGATTTTTACCATATTCCGCCAGCGAACTTAATTGACTGGGTTGGATTTAAGAACTTCTTTAATATTTTCTTCCTAAGTTCGTATCGTGACACGTTCCTAAGCGTATTTTCGTGGACACTCATTTGGACAATCTGTGCCACTTCTTTACAAATTGTCGTTGGTGTATTCACGGCGATTGTTGCGAACCAAAGCTTTATTAAAGGGAAACGTCTTTTTGGGGTAGTTTTCTTACTTCCTTGGGCGGTACCAGCATTTATTACAATTATGAGTTTTTCCAATATGTTTAACGACAGTATTGGCGCAATCAACTCGCAAGTCATTCCGCTTCTAAACCATTTGCCATTTGTTGATATCAATGCGATTGCTTGGAAAACAGATCCTTTCTGGACAAAAGTGGCGCTGATTAGTATTCAAGGTTGGCTTGGTTTTCCGTATATTTACGTTATGGTTACTGGGGTGCTTCAAGCAATTCCTGGTGAACTATACGAAGCAGCTAGAATTGATGGAGCAAGTGCGATTCAACGTTTCCGTAAAATTACATTACCGATGATTTTATTTGTAACCGCGCCGGTATTTATTACGCAATATACATTTAACTTCAACAACTTTTCGATAATATACTTATTCAATGAAGGTGGTCCCGGAAGTGTCGGAGCAGGCGCAGGATCAACCGATATCTTAATTTCATGGATTTATAAATTAACAACAGGTACTTCACCACAATACGCTGTAGCTGCTGCTGTGACGCTTCTTATCTCTATTATCGTTATTACTGTTTCGATGATTGCCTTTAAGAAGACGAATGCCTTTGGGAACGAGGAGATGATGTAAATGAGAGACTTTATGAAAGATCAGCGGACAACAAAGTTCTTAACACAGTTTTTCACGTATTTGTTTTTAACCGTGCTAACGATTATTATTTTGTATCCGATTCTAATAACAGCATCTTCTGCCTTCAAACCAGGGAATATCGCGGCATTTACGCTTGAGTGGTCGGATAGTTGGACGCTGAATAACTTCACGAGATTGTTTAATGAAACATTATATCTTGATTGGTACAAAAATACACTGATTATCGCGGTTGTAACGATGATTATGCAAGTAACGATTGTGACGCTTGCGGGTTATACGTATAGCCGTTACCGTTTTAAAGGTCGTAAAAACAGCTTGATTTTCTTCCTTATTATTCAAATGGTACCAACGATGGCGGCCTTAACAGCTTTCTACGTGTTAGCGATGCTACTTGGCGCACTTGATCAATATTGGTTCTTAACATTGATTTACATCGGTGGTGGGATTCCGATGAACACATGGCTGATGAAAGGGTATTTCGATACCGTGCCGCGTGATCTAGATGAATCCGCCAAACTTGATGGCGCAGGACATTTCCGCATTTTCGCTCAAATCATCTTGCCACTTGTTAGACCGATGATTGCCGTTCAAGCTTTATGGGCGTTTATGGGACCGTTTGGGGACTTCCTCCTTGCGAAATTCCTTCTTAGAACACCAGAAAACTTAACGATTGCGGTAGGACTTCAAACGTTCATCGCCAACCCACAACAACAAAAAGTAGCCTTATTCGCAGCGGGCGCCATTTTAGCCGCGCTACCAATTTGTTTACTGTTCTTCTTCTTACAAAAGAATTTTGTTTCTGGCTTAACTGCCGGTGGAACAAAAGGATAATTGATTTTTAAAAAGGCTGTGATATCAATGAAAAAAGTTCCGTTTATCATTCAATATGTAAAAAGTACACTCGGTCCAACCGCTATTTTTGAGGGTCGGAAAGTACTGAAATTCTGGCAAATGGTCATCGTATTTATTTTCTTAAATGCGTTACTGTTGCTTCCTGTTTCGGCGCACTTTGCTAATCAGTCAAGCTTTGATTTACCAAGTTTAATGCCAAAAATGGCGGCGCTTGGCACGGATCAATTGGCGACAGAAGTTAGTGCACTGACGCTCGAAAATGGAGAATTAACTGATAAAAATGCGCATATCGTCGAAAAATCGGCTAATGGTGTGGCCGGTGTAAATTTAACGAAAGCAGAACTTAGTGGAGCGAAGAATGTAATTAATTTCAAAGACCAAGAAATGACGCTTACGGATTCGAGTGGCTATACTTTTGAAGTTAGCTATCCAAAAGACGCGACCTTAAGCGAAATAACGTCAGGCGAGTCGCTCGTTGATTGGGTGTCGGCGCAGTGGTATTTGGAAAACCAAGCATTTGTTTTCCTATCGATGGTGCTGATGATTGGTTCTATCATTTTCGTTAGCTCACTCATGTTAACCGTATTTACGACGCTTTTCATTTGGATGACAAAACGGAGCAGTTTTTCAAGCATTGCTTCTTTTAAAGAATCAGTAAATTTAACGCTAAATGCACTGGGAATTCCAGTGATTGCGGCTTGTATTATCGGCTTTATCTACTTTGATATTACGATTATTATGGCTGTTCAGTCGCTCGGAATGGTGTTAATGATAGCATGGACATTTTTAAAGACAAGATTTTATAAGACTAGTGAAAAAAGTATGGCTGCTAGTCGCTAATTAGGAGGTTTTAGTATGGCACAGAAGCAATTATTTGAAATCGAACCATGGACATTACGGACAACCAAACTAGATAAAGAAAATAAACGTTTGCAAGAAAGCCTAACTTCACTCGGTAATGGTTACATGGGGATGCGCGGGAATTTTGAAGAAGGATACTCCGGCGACGGCCATATTGGAACTTATTATGCAGGCGTGTGGTTTCCAGATAAAACAAGAGTTGGTTGGTGGAAAAATGGCTACCCGGATTATTTCGGAAAAGTCATTAATGGCCTTAATTTTATCGGAATTGAAGTACGTCTTGACGGTGAAAAACTCGATTTATTTGTAGATGAAGTAAGCGATTTTGAACTTGTTTTAGATATGGAAAAAGGCGTTTTGAGACGTCAATTCACAGTAGTTAAAAATAATAAGACATTCCGGATTTCGGCGGAACGATTCCTAAGTGTTGCAACGAAAGAACTTGCGGTTATTCACTATCAAGTGGAAGCATTAAGCCCCGCAAAAGTAGAATTAACGTCCTTTTTAGACGGTAACGTGCAAAATGAGGATGCCAACTATGAAGAAATGTTCTGGCAAGAAGTCGAAAAAGCTTCATTAGCAAGTCGCGGTTCACTTGTCACAAAAACTATTCCAAACAACTTTGGAACACCGCGTTTCACCGTTTCAGCTGTGATGGAAAATACGACCAATACGGCAAACCAAACAAATCAAACAAAGGCACTTTACGCCGAAAATCATTTTCAATTCGACCTAAAAGAAAATGAAGTAGCGCAAATAGAAAAACGTGTAGTCATTACGACATCTCGTGATTATGAGGAAAGGCAAATTCTTCCAGCAGGAGAAAAAATCTTACAAAGCTTAGAAGCAAAAACGTATGATGAATTATTAGCCGCGCATGTTGCGGGTTGGCGTGAACGTTGGGATAAAGCGGATGTCGAGATTGCAGGCGACGATTCCGCGCAACAAGGTATCCGATTTAACATTTTCCAATTATTTGCTACTTATTACGGTGAGGACGCAAGACTAAACATTGGTCCTAAAGGCTTTACAGGCGAAAAATATGGCGGCGCGACATACTGGGATACAGAAGCTTTTGCACTACCAATGTATTTATCGTTAACGGATAAATCTGTGAGTCACAATTTACTTAAATATCGCCACGATCAATTGGATGGAGCGAAAATCAACGCGCAGAAAATCGGCCTAGCTGGCGCACTGTATCCAATGGTTACTTTTACCGGAGTCGAGTGTCATAATGAATGGGAAATTACATTTGAAGAAATTCACCGCAATGGCGCGATTGCTTATGCGATTTACAATTACACAAATTACACTGGCGATGATTCGTATTTAAAAACAGATGGAATCGAAGTATTGACTGAAATCACTCGTTTTTGGGCCGACCGCGTTCATTTATCTGATCGCTTAGATAAATACATGATTCACGGTGTAACGGGACCAAATGAATATGATAATAACGTCAGCAATAACTGGTATACAAACTATATCGCCGCTTGGACGATTCGTTATACGCTAGAAAACTTAGATGCAGAAGCGAAAAAACGTTTAGGTGTGACCGAGTACGAAATCGCCAAATGGGAAGATATTGAGCATCGCATGTATTATCCTTTTGACGAGAAATGGCAGATTTTTGTGCAACACGATACGTTCTTAGATAAAGAGTTACGTTCCACGGATACATTAAAACCAGAAGATATGCCGATTAACCAAAATTGGTCTTGGGATAAAATTTTACGTTCTTGTTTCATTAAACAAGCAGATGTCCTTCAAGGTTTATATTTATTCTATGATGACTTTGATTTTGATACAAAACAACGTAACTTTGAATTCTATGAGCCATTAACAGTACACGAATCTAGCTTATCGCCAGCTGTTCACGCAGTGTTAGCTTCAGAACTTGGTAAATATGATAAAGCAGTAGAACTATACAAACGTACAGCAAGACTAGAGCTTGATAACATTAACAACGATACAGAAGATGGACTGCACATTACCTCTATGGCAGGAAGCTGGTTATCCATCGTTCAAGGCTTTGCTGGTATGCGAGTAACTGATGGCGAATTAAGCTTTGCACCATTCTTACCTGATGGCTGGGAAAATTACCGTTTCAAAATCAACTTCCGAGATCGTTTGTTAGAAGTGAAAGTAGAAAGAAATAGTGTGGAAATAACACTACTTGCAGGAAAAGCTTTTGAAATTAACTTATATGGAGAACCACAGGAGCTTCATTCAACTGTAAATGTAACTAAATGAAAAATGAAAAACTCGTATCAGATAGCCTGATGCGAGTTTTTTGATGATACTTTTTCGATACTTTTTGAAAGTTAATTTGTCTTATACTTAGTTTATCAGCTGATAATAAATCAAAAGGGGATCGGATAATGGCAAATTTGAAAGTAATAGAAAATGAAGCAACTATTCTAGCTTCTATACCTAAACATAATGTTGATTACAATGCTAGAGTAATGCAATCTGTTTCTGTTGACTACGAGCGAGATATGATTTACTGGACGCAACAGTACAGCGGAAAAAAAATGACTGATGCTGGAGCTGGGGAGTCATATAACATTACGAGGACAGATTTGAAAGGAAATTACATTGATCAAATGTGGTGTTTAAACGGTGGGCATGGAACAAATATTGCACTTGATTATAATTTAGAAAGTAAAAAAATGCATATTTGGTCGGCATATAAAATTAACAATAAATGGGAAGTGGTTTGTTACCCTTATGAAAGTAATAAAATCCTAAAGGGAACCGAGTCCAGTATTTTCATTTCAAAAGTAGAGAGTGGCAGCTATAACCGAATTTCAGGAGATTTGAAAAACGATATGTTGGTTTTTCATTCAGGTGGAGATCCTAAAACGTTTAATATTAGAATCGTGCGTGCTTCCTCTGTAAGAGAGGGAAAGCTTGAAGTACTTTATAAAGTAAAGGCAACTGAAGCAAATGATGCATATGTTTACCAAGGGTGTGCGTTAGATTTTCCATATTTATATACAGCTTCTGGTACTGGTGGCGTTGAAGAACCAAAACAATTAACTTGCGTGGATATAGTAACTGGAAAACGTGTGTATCAAACAACATTTAAGTTCAATACAAAAGCAATGCAAACCACAGAAAGCAATTTTGCAGAACCGGAAAATGTTTGTGTATATTATAAAAATAACCAAAAGCATATTGTAGTAGGATATGCTTTGGGAGGAGCAGGGAATCGTATGAATAGAGCATTTGATCTTGTAGAAAATAATAGTGAAAACATAGAAACAGAAATTGAAAGTTTAAGAAACCTTATTATAAGTAGAAAACGTACAGAAGTTATTTTTGATCAAAGTACTAAAGGGGATATGACAACAAATTTTAAATTACGTGAAACGTTAAATAATTTTGATATTATCCAAGTTGTCCTTGAATCTGGTGGGGGGTATACAACTGCATCTCGACTCGTATCGCCAAAACTATTCGAGGCATCTAAATCATTTATTTTTGCTTCGAGTAATATTGGTGATACTAGTGGAAATAATGTAGATATGTACGAATACGCTGCTAATTTTAATGATGACTTAACATCTTTTAAGAATGATCGTGCAGTCAAAATCGAAGTTTCAAATAACGGAACAGTACGGGGTAATATTACGAATATGGGTATTAAAAAAATCTATGGTATTGTTTTGTAATAAATTAAAATTAAAGAGCGCTGAATGATTTCTTTAACAAATCTTTCCAATTTTTGGCGGGACGATTGCTTTTTCCACCTGCACTCTTATGCTATAATAAAGAAAGTGAACCATGTGATCATAAATGGTTTTCAAGAGGCACGGAGGTGAAGTGATGGATTTTTCCAATATGTCGATATTGCATTATCTAGCAAATATTGTAGATATTCTTGTCGTATGGTTTGTAATTTATAAAGTGATCATGTTAATCCGAGGTACAAAAGCAGTACAATTATTAAAAGGCATTTTTATTATCATTGCAGTCAAACTATTAAGCGGATTTTTTGGTCTCCAAACAGTAGAATGGATTACGGATCAGATGCTTACTTGGGGATTCCTTGCAATTATAATTATCTTCCAACCGGAATTACGCCGTGCTTTAGAAACGCTTGGACGAGGCAATATTTTTACTCGTTATGGATCAAGAATAGAGCGTGAACAGCATCATTTAATCGAGTCTATCGAAAAGTCTACCCAGTATATGGCAAAACGTCGAATTGGGGCGCTGATTTCAGTGGCGCGCGATACAGGCATGGACGATTATATTGAAACAGGGATTCCGTTAAATGCAAAAATTTCTTCTCAATTATTAATTAATATTTTTATTCCGAATACACCGCTTCATGATGGAGCAGTTATTATTAAAGGAAACGAAATTGCATCGGCAGCAAGTTACTTGCCACTTTCAGATAGCCCGTTCTTATCCAAAGAACTTGGAACGCGTCACCGGGCTGCACTTGGGATTAGTGAAGTGACAGATAGTATTACGATTGTAGTTTCTGAAGAGACTGGCGGAATTTCCCTAACTAAAGGTGGAGAACTTTTCCGTGATGTGTCAGAAGAAGAGTTACATAAAATTCTTCTTAAAGAACTAGTCACAGTAACTGCAAAGAAACCTTCTATCTTTTCTAAATGGAAAGGAGGCAAAAGCGAATGATGGATCGAATTTTAAATAACAAATGGTCGATTCGGATTGTAGCCTTACTACTCGCAGCCATCCTTTTTACATCAGTTAATGCAAATAATAATAACGCCACGACTTTTTCAACGACTTCTTCTAGTGATTCAGAAGTCATCGAGAATGTCCCAGTCAAAGTATATTATGATAAAACGAATTTATATATTTCGGGTATTCCAGAAACCGTTACAGTCACGCTTTCAGGCCCTCGTAGCATCGTTCAGTCTGCCAAAGCTCAACAAGACTTTACCGTTTATGCAGATTTGAAAAATGCTTCCATTGGGACCCAAGAAGTAAAACTACAAGTGAAAGATGTATCTGACCGCCTAAAAGTAAAAGTGAATCCAGCAACAGTCAACGTCAATGTACAAGAAAAAGTAACGAAAAAATTCTCTGTTGACGTAGAATTGAGCAAATCTGTCGTTGCAGATGGTTATCAAGCTGGAACGCCCATCATTGATCCTAAAAAAGTCTCTATTACTGGTGCAAAAGATACTATCGAACAAATTGCTTATGTAAAAGCAACACTCGAAAGTGATGGCAAACATAAATCCGAATTTACCGATAAGGCTACCGTCTCTGTTTTTGATAGCAATTTGAACAAGCTAGATGTCGAAGTAAATCCGCAAGAAGTGGAAGTGACCGTGCCAGTTGAAAAAGTCGGCAAGTCAGTTCCAGTGAAAATTAAGCAAGAAGGCACGCCAGAAAGTGATATTGAAATTTCCAGCATGACACCAGATAAGTCAGAAGTAGTTGTAGTTGGTGACGATGCGGTCCTTGAAAAAATCAAAGAAATTGAAATTCCAATTGATGTTTCTAAAATCAAAGCAGATACCGTCAAAGAAGTGACTGTCCCGGTTCCAACTGGAGCCAAATCAGTCCAACCGACGACGATAGAGGTGAAGATTAAGACCGTAAAAAAGTCTGAAGCAAATAACAATCAAACAACTTCAGATAGTAATAACCAAGACACAGATACAACGGATAAAAACACCGATGATTCAGGAGATAACGATACAAAAATTTCTAAGTCATTTTCTAATATGCAAGTCTACATGAGTGGATTGAAAAATACTTTCGATGCACAAATGATAACTCCTGCCAATGGAAAAGTATCTGTGACGATAACTGGAGAGAAGAAAACAGTAGACGGAATAGCGGCGAAAGACTTGAGTGTGATTGCCAATTTGAGTAAAAGCAAAGCAGGAAGTTACAGTATTCCACTAGAATTGAATGGCTTACCGGATAATGTTGCCTATGTTATTAATCCTAGACAAGCTGATTTCATTATTACGGATAAAGAGGCATCTATTGAAGTACCTTCCAAAAGCACATAACATAAGGAGTGTGGGGCGCTAGTCTCATACTCCTCCTTTTTGGCAAAGAACTTTTTATACATAGAATAGTGGAAAAGCAAGCAATACCAACGTTTTATTGTAGAGGGATGAAATTTTCTCTTAAAAAAGGTATAATAACAAATGTATGGTTGAGATTAGCAAAGATAGAACCAGCATTTGACAAAGTAATGATGAAATGACAAACAAAAATCATTTAGATAATGAATGACTTAGAAGGAGAGTAATGAAATGGGTAAATATTTTGGTACGGATGGAGTTAGAGGTGTTGCAAACTCTGAATTAACACCAGAACTTGCATTCAGATTAGGTAGAATGGGTGGGTATGTTTTAACCCGTCACGTAGGGGAACATCCACGTGTTCTTGTAGCTCGTGATACACGTATATCTGGAGAAATGCTTGAATCCGCTTTAATCGCAGGACTTGTTTCTGTAGGGATTGAAGTAATGCGTCTAGGAGTTATCTCCACACCAGGTGTAGCTTATTTAACAAAAGCACAAGGCGCTTCTGCTAGTGTAATGATCTCCGCCAGCCATAATCCAGTGGATGATAACGGTATTAAATTCTTTGGTTCTGACGGCTTTAAATTGTCAGATGATCAGGAAGAAGAAATTGAACAGCTTCTTGATACAGCAGAAGATACGCTACCTCGACCAAGTGGAGAAGGTCTTGGGACAGTGAGCGATTATTTTGAAGGCAAACAAAAATATATTCAATACTTGAAACAAACAATCGAAAATGACTTTAATGGATATCACATTGCACTTGATTGTGCGAATGGTGCAACTTCAGGTCTTGCAACGCATTTATTTGCAGATTTAGATGCGGATATTAGTTCGATGGGAGCGTCTCCAAACGGTTTAAATATCAATGATGGCGTCGGATCTACACATCCAGAAGCATTAGCTGCCTTTGTTTTAGATAAAAAAGCAGATGTTGGTTTAGCTTTTGATGGCGATGGCGACCGTGTTATTGCAATAGACGAAATTGGTCAAATTGTCGATGGAGATAAAATTATGTTTATCTGCGCGAAATATTTACGTGAACAAGGCTTATTAAATAACAACACAATTGTATCAACAGTTATGAGTAATCTAGGCTTCTATAAAGGTTTGAAAGAGCTTGAGATTGAAGATGTACAAACTGCAGTGGGTGACCGTTATGTAGTAGAAGCTATGCGTGAAGGTAATTATAATCTTGGCGGAGAACAATCTGGTCATATTATTTTCTTAGATCATAATACAACTGGTGATGGACTTCTTTCAGGAATCCAATTAATCAACGTGATGAAAGCAACTGGGAAAAAATTATCTGAGCTTGCGGCTGAAATGAAAACATTCCCGCAAAAACTAGAAAACATCCGTGTAAGTGATAAAAACCATGTAACAGATAATCCGAAAGTAAGTAAAGTAATCGGTGAAGTAGAAGCTGAAATGGCTGGTAATGGTCGAGTTCTTGTTCGCCCATCAGGTACAGAACCATTAGTAAGAGTGATGGTAGAAGCTGCTACGAAAGAAGAAACAGACGAATATTGTGAACGTATTTCAGCGGTTGTTCGTTCAGAAATGGCACTTAACGATTAAAACAACAAACAAAAAATCCTGATGATAAACTTCATCAGGATTTTATTTCTTTTAATAGAATGATTTGATCTAAGCAAGCAATGCCGTTTTCGATAATTGTTTGATTAGGATAATTTTCAGTAAAATAATTTGGGATAATATGCTGCATCCGAAAACCATTTTTTTGGTAAAAGGCAAGTTGGTCAATACTAGAATTTCCAGTTTTAACGATAATTTTTGAAAAGTGTTTATGAGTTGCATAATCAAAAGCTTTTTCGAGTAATTTTTTGCCAATACCTTGGTTTCTGTATTCTGAAGAAACAACAATATTCATTATTTCGAGTTGGTTCTTATTTAGTGGAAATAAACAAACAACGCCGATGATTGTATCAGCTTGCATTAATTGCAACACATGAGATTTGTTGAAGTATGTCGCAATTTGTTTTTCACTAGGATCGGCATCTAACAAAAGAGTGAGTGGGACTGGTTGGCTTTTGTCCCAGATGGTCCAGTTCATTTTTATCACCTCACTCTTAGGGTAACATGGCAAGGCATAAATAGGAAGGAAGTGGGCGAATTGCCTAGTAAATGGAGAGGAATATGCGGTAGTTTGTTAATCGCTCTTGGTATTACGCAACTATACAGTTTTATTAGTGCGGTTATTGGTTATTTTAATGCAGAAGAAAATAGTTTTGTTTTTGTATGGAATTATTGGATGCTATTATTTTTTGGTGTAGGACTTTTTATTATTGGTTTTGTTTTTATGAGAAAAGAAAGTTTTCGCCTTGCAAGTATTATTGGCGTTATCTGTTTCGTTTTATTCCAAGGGTTTTCGGTGTATTATTATCAGCTCCGAATTCTTTCAAAATTAGAGTATGCACAGCCATTTGAATGGTCGGGAACTTTATTATGTATTTTGGGACTTTTAGTATTAATCGCATTACTTATTGGACCAAAATTTCAAGCAAAAGAAATACAAGCAGATCAAGCTTGGAAAACGAAATGGCGTTATGCAGCAGGTGTTTTCTCACTCCTTGGAGCAGTGACATCGGTTTTTGCTGCAGTAACTATTTTTAGACAATTACATTCGGATAATATTAAAGAAGGTTATTTATTTACAACGGTATTAGATGGTTACTTTGCATGCTTTATGGCTGTTATATTTCTTCTAGTGGTAATCTTTTCCTGGCGTAAAGTTTCGTATCTTTTAGTTGGTATTTTAATGGGTGCAGCCTTTATTTTACTGACAAATTATTTATCTGTGACAAATTGGATTGATTTTGCCAAAGAAAATTTATCTATTACATTTGGTAGTAATGAACGAGAAGTGTTTGGTATGCAGTTCCTCATGGGAGCTTCTGCTTTTCTATCTAGTATCTTTGGTTATATTGCGAAAAAATAATGGAAGCCCTCTAATTAAGATTAGAGGGCTTCTTTTTTTATTTTTTGCCGAAAACGATATTTGTGTAGCTATTTAAGGTAACAAAATAGTAAACAATATACATTAATGTATAAACTCCAGTAGAAATAACAACTGGCAAAGTTAAATCAAGTGCTAACATATGTGAAAGTCCGAGAAGTGCAAAACTACTATGTGCAATACCAATGATTAGTGGAATTAAGAATACAACTAGTAACTGTTTAGCAAGGACTTTACGAATGTCTCTACGTGTAAGACCAATTTTTTTCAAGATATCAAAAGTACCAATATCGTTATACGCTTCTGTTAGCTGTTTGAAGTAGATGATGCTTCCTGTTGCTGCTAAGAACACAAAACCGATGAACATTCCGATAAAGAGAAGAACACCAGTGACTGTAATAATCTCTTGGTACATCTTCGTATAAGAAACGAAATTCGTATCTTTTGGAATAACAGCACGCATCTTCTTATCTAATGCTTGTGCTTGTTTTGCATCTTTAACTGAAATGGATTCGACACCGTGAGCAGCAATTGAAGAATCTGCTGCTATCTTAGCTACTTGGCTGTCTGGAAGTACGAGCAAGCCTGGAATACTACTTATTGGTGAGTTTTGAACGACAGATTTAATCTTAATATTTGGTTTATCCGGCGAATTAAGTGTGAATTTCTCACCAATCATTTCTTTTTGAGCATCTTCGTCATAAGTAATAGTTAGTACCATTTGTGCTTCGTTTTCTTTGAGATTAGCTGTTTTTTCAGGTGTTCCTTGTTTTTTTACGAGAGAATTATAATCAGATTCGGAAATAACTGGAAAACCCTCATTTATATCATATTCTACAAAGTCTGGACGAGCTCCCTCTGCTTTAACGATATAGTAAGTGCTTTTTTGTTTAAACTCTACTGGATGATCAGGGTCACTTTCCGCAGTTTTAATTATTTTATTGTTTGTTTCACTATCTTTAGGTATTTCATATTCAAAGCTAGATGGAGCGGACGTGCTTGCGGACGTATTTGCTTGATAATACACACTGCTTATTGTCCCTATAGCAGAAAGGGTTGTTGCACTTAAAATAGAAATAATAATCAAGGTTTTCGCATTGGATGATATTCTAAAGGCTAATTGCGAGGTCGAGATAATGTTACTACCTTTATAGAAAATACGTTTGTTATTTCTAAGTTTTGTAAGTAAATACGGTAAGAAAAAGGTAATGAAAAGTGCAGTACCAATGATTACCGAAGCTAAAATAACTAATGCCCCAATAGAAAAGCCAAGTTGTGCCCAAATAGAACCTTTAGAATCAAGTGGTTGTCCAGCGATAAAATAGCCTAAACCAATTAATAAAATCGAAAGTAAGGCTAAGATGAATGAAGGTTTTGGACTTTTTTCGCGTTTTGATTCTGAGTGGAACAAATCAAGTAAAGTGGTGCGGTAAATAATACGGTAACCAGTAAATGATGTAAATAACGTGATGATAATAAAGACAATACTCGTTTGTATTACTGCTGCCCAAGAAAAGGCAAAACCACCAATACTATCAAGATTAATTAAGTTAAGTAAAATGGTTACAAAAAGCTTGGAAAGTAATGTACCGGCAATAATACCGATGATTAATGCGCCAAGTCCCATAATAAAATTTTCATAAAACAACATGCGACCAATTTCTTTTTTACGAAGGCCGAGTAAAGAGTAAAGTCCAATTTCTTTTTTTCTTTTTCGGGTAAAGAAATTATTGGAATAAAGGATAAAAATCGCTACAAAAATAAGTAGAATGACTGAGGAGCTTGAAAATGCTGTCGATAATTTAGCCGATTGGTCAATTCTAGCTACAACAGATGGATCTTTCGAAAGAACAAGGAATGTAAAATAAATCATAATGCTGAAAATCATCGATGCAAAATATAAAAAGTAATGGACAAAATTATGTCGAATATTTTTCTTAGCTAAATCAAATAACGTCATCTGAGTCGCCCCCCAGTTTTGCAAGGACGTCTAGAATTTTTTGGAAGAACTCCTTACGTGTTTTAGTTCCACGATAGATTTCTGTGTATAATTCTCCGTCTTTAATAAATAAAATTCGTTTGCAAAAACTTGCTGCAAACGCATCATGTGTTACCATCATGATTGTTGATTTATCTTGTTCATTTAAGTCACGTAAGCTTTCAAGTAAGTTGGTTGCTGATTTAGAATCAAGCGCACCGGTTGGCTCATCGGCAAAAATTAAACTTGGTGCAGTAATAATTGCTCTTGAAGCTGCAGTACGTTGCTTTTGACCACCTGAAATCTCGCTTGGATATTTATCAAGGATTTCTGTAATGCCGAATTTTTCACTGATAATTGCTAATTTTTCTTCCATTTCTTTTACTGGGCGTTTCGCTAGTGCGAGGGGAAGGATAATATTTTCACGGATAGTTAATGTGTCTAGTAAGTTGTAATCTTGGAATATAAAACCTAGTTTGTCACGTCGGAAAGTGGACATTTGTTGTTCATTCATGTTTTCGAGTTCTTGTCCGGAAATCACAATCTGACCAGAAGTCGGTTTATCAATAGTAGATAAGACATTTAGTAACGTGGATTTACCAGCCCCAGATGGTCCCATAATTCCAGTAAATTCACCTTCTTTAATATCAATACTGATATTTTCTAGTGCAGTGTAGACATTTCCTTTGCTACCGTATATTTTTCTCACATTTTTTGCTTGTAAAACTGTCTCCATTATTTTCTCTCCTTAAAAACTAGATTCGGTTAGTATATGTATCATTCTATCGTGTATATAGGACTCGTTCCATCGTATCAAATGACATTTACGGTAGATATCCTTACAAAATTGTTAGTTTAGTGAAATAAAAAAACTGGAATCCAGCTAACAAAATCAGTCATTTGTTAGATTGAATTCCAGTTTTTACTTATATTAAATAGTAAATAATTTAGAAAGTTGCTCGGATGGTAACAGGTTTCCAATAAAGAAAGAACCAAATTCAGCATATCGAGCGCTTGCTTCATCAAAGCGCATTTCCGTTACGATGCGTTTGAACTCCAGTGCATCATCGGAAAATAAAGTGACGCCCCATTCATAATCATCAAATCCAATGGAGCCACCAATGATTTGTTGTACTTTGCCCGCATAGCTTCTACCAATCAAGCCATGGTCGCGAATAAGTTGTTGGCGTTCTTCCATTGGAAGCATATACCAATTATCAGCGCCGTCCCGTTTTTTACTCATTGGGTAGAAACAAATATGCTTTTTAGGTGGGAGTGCTGGATAGAGTCTCGCGCGAACACCTTTGTTTTGGTAAGGATCTTCGCCGCCCGCCATGTGAGACGCTAGATAGTTACTTAATTCCACCACAGATATATAGGAATAAGTCGGCAACAAGTAGTCGGCAATCGCTAATTTATTAAAACGATTTTCGACTTCATTCAGCGCTTCAAGGGAATCACGCAAAGTGAAGAATACTAAATCTGCTTTTTGACCAAGAATACTGTAAATGGTATGTTCACCTTCACCGATATTTTTAGTAATTTCCATATCGCTTAAAAAGTGGCTGAGTTCATTTAACATAAGTTCCTGATTACCTGGATTTAGTTCACGCCACGCAGCCCAGTCAATCGAACGAAAATCATGTAGACAAAACCATCCATCTAAAGTTTTTACTGCTTCATTCATTATGTATCACTCCTTGTTTAGAATATCACTAACTAAAGTGTAACATACGGGAAGTAGTTCGTCCGTTTCGCTGTTTGTGAAATTTACGTTTCAAAAGGACGGTATTTTTCACGTAAGCTTTGTTGGTTTTCAAGCCGAAGTTCAATGTCCATTCGGTGGAAAAGAACCATATTTCCTTTTTTCGTAAAGGGGAGTACATCGCGTTTGGCTAAGGAAAGGAGTGCTTGCTTAGATATGCCTAAGTAAGTCGCGGCTTCATTCGCAGTCAGGAAGTTTTCTTCAAGCCATTTAAAATCTATTTGTTGTTGGCGCACATCTTTTCACCTCTTTTTCTTTAAGTGTAGAAAATATCTGGCAGAAATACAAGAGAAAACATTAACAATTGCCTAAAAACAAGCTATACTTTAACTAAATGATAAATCTAGGAGGCATAAATATGAATGACGTATTAACTTTGCTAAGAAATCATCGCTCTTTTCGTAAATATAAAAAAGGGGTTGAGATTCCGGAAGAAAATCTAGATGCGATTATCCGAGCAGCTCAAGCAGCCCCGTCGTGGATTAATGGTCAACACTATTCGATTATTGCGATTAAAGATCAAGAACGTAAAAATAAAATGGCCGAACTTTGCGGAAATCAACCTTACATAGCAGAATGTTCCGTTTTTCTTTGTTTTGTGGCAGATTTTCACCGCGTAAAAGTAGCGAGTGACATGCACGGCAAAAGTTTCCAAATTGCCGGGGAAGAAGATTTACTAATGGTTGCGGCAACAGACATCGGACTTTGTATGCAAAATGCTTTAACAGCTGCTGAGTCGCTTGATTACGGGACGATTTGTATTGGTGGTTTGCGACGAAATATCACGGCAACCGCTGAATTCCTAAATTTACCAGAATTCGTCATGCCCGTTGTCGGACTTTGTATTGGCGTTCCAGATGTCGAAGCACCTGTAAAACCACGTTTGCCGAAAGAAGCAGTTTATTTTGAAGAGACGTACCAAACTGATGTCATGCCTTTACTAGAAGCATATGACCAAGAGATTATTCCGTTTTCAGAGCGAGAAGGCTTTGTTTCTTATACCGAACGGTTAGCCAAATTTTATGACAGACCTTATTATCCAAATTTAACAGAACAAATAAAAGAAAGAGGCTTTTTAGGCGGGAAATAACTAGCATCTTCGCCATTATTAGTATATACTTTTAATTGACAAAACCCAGCAAAAACGCTGGAATGGAGGTAATTTTATAATGACAGAAGCATTATTTTTAAACCCTGTTTTTCAAGACCGAATTTGGGGTGGAACGAAATTACATGATTATTTTGGTTACGATATCCCGTCTGATACTACTGGAGAAGACTGGGCGATTTCCGCTCATCCGAACGGTCCTTCGGTAATCAAAAACGGCGAATATAAAGGCAAAACATTAGCTGAATTATGGCAAGAAAATCCTGCACTTTTTGGTAATCCGAAAGAAGCCGTTTTCCCACTATTAACGAAAATTCTGGATGCGAATACGGACCTTTCTGTACAAGTTCATCCAAATGACGAATATGCGAAAGTGCATGAAAACGGGGAACTTGGCAAAACAGAATGCTGGTATATTATTGACTGCGCTCCTGGTGCGGAATTAATATATGGACACAAAGCAGCTAGCAAAGAAGAATTCGCTACTTGGGCAAAAAACGGCGAATGGGATAAATTGCTTCGTAAAGTGGCGATTAAACCAGGTGAATTTTATTATGTTCCAAGTGGTACAATTCATGCGTTAGGCACGGGGACGTTAGTGCTTGAAACACAACAAAGCTCTGATACTACTTATCGTGTATATGACTATGACCGTAAAGACGCAGAAGGAAACTTGCGCGAACTTCATTTGGATAAAGCTATTGACGTTACGACTGCACCGCATGTGGATGCGAAGTTAGATATTAAAACAGAAACACGTGGTGGGTTGACTGAAACTACTTTTGTATCGAATGATTTCTTTAGCGTATACAAATGGGAAGTGGACGGCGCGGCTGAATTCATGGCTAAAGCTCCTTATACGTTAGTGAGTGTTTTAGACGGAGAAGCGGTACTTACGATTGATGGAACAAAACAATCGATTAAAAAAGGCGATCATTTTGTATTGCCGAATGATGTAAAATCTTGGGAAATTGATGGAAAAATGACGGCGATTGTTTCGAATCCGCCTGTGAAATAACAAATAAGCAGAAATCATTGTATAAAAGCCATTTTGAAAATGGAATATACAAGATTTCTGCTTCTTTATTGCTTTATGAAATGACAACTAAAATATCATTTTGGATTACTTATAATTTGTTTTTTTTGATGTATTAATGATAAATGTATTTATATAAGTCGTTATTTCCAGTTTATGTTTTTCTGCATCAATGGTTTTAGGTGTTAGTTCATAATAACTTGCATTTTCAATATTACGTTTATAAAACAAACTGTATTCGATTGGATGAATTACATCATAGTTATTTGCGAGTATAAGAGTAGGGATTGTTAAATTAGTCAACTCACTTTTGTTTTTTATTGGTCTATCTTTAGGTATGTCGCTAAACTTTTTATAGTGGGTAACAGCGGCGTCATCTTCAAAATAGCGCTTAAACGTATCAATTGCTTTAGGATAGGTCTCTTTTATCGATGGAAAAATCGGATCTTGCTCCAATAATAGGGCACCATCTTTTTTAGGCAAATACTTACTTACGGTACTAAACCATGCTATCACTTCTTTTTTCATCGGTTCATCTGTTGCAGAACTCCTAAGTATTATAAGGCCCAGCACTTTATCGGCTGCTTGGACGGCCAAATTCACGGCAACGCCAGCCCCCATAGATAATCCTCCGACAAAAAAATGCTGTATTCCTAAATAATCCATTAACGCTAATGCGTCCTTGGCCAACCTGTCGTAGCTAAGTTTTCTGGAATCGTTTCCGCTTTTTCCATGGCCTCTTTGATCCAATGAAATTAATTGGATTTTCTCGTCTTTATCAAATGTTTCATAAGCAAATTTTAAATTATCACCTAATCCATGAAGAAATAAAAATGGTATGCCTTCACCTTGGATTTCATAGTTAAAGTAAGTTCCCTCGTGTTTAAATAATGGCATATTTTATAATCCACTCCTCTGAAAGTATTTATCCAGTCGATTTAATATATTTCACCATCAATCCATGTAGTTAGAACTTCAAAATTTTTATCAAGTAAAACTAAATCAGCGACATAGCCTTTTTCGATTCGACCAAAATTGTTCATTCCTAAAATGTCTGCCGGCGTACTTGCTGCCATTTGAATAGCGTCTTGTAAGTGAATCCCAAATTCATTACTTAACTTTAAGGATTTATTCATCGTCACGGTACTTGAAGCTAATGTCCCGTCTTTTAAACGAGCTATGCCTTCCTTAACCGTTACTTGGTGACCGCCAAAAATATACTCCCCGTCGCCAACTCCCATTGCTTGAAGGGCATCGGTTGTGAGAACCATTTTATCTGGTCCTTTAATTTTGTGAATAAGGCGCACGATTCCGGGATGGAGATGGACACCGTCTACAATGGTTTGAACGCTTACCGAATCATTTTCCAAGGCTGCTGTAACAAGTCCTGGTGCCCGGTGATGAATGGCTGGCATAGCATTGAAGCAATGTGTGATGTGGGTTGCTCCTTGTTCGAAAGCATTTTGCGCCTCTTCATAAGTTGCATTGGAATGTGCAATGGCGACCACAACTCCTCTTTTTTTCAAGAAGTCAATGAGTTCGATACCCCTAGGCAATTCTGGAGCAATTGTGACCATTTTTATCAGACCATCTGCTTCATCGAAGATCTTTTTCATTTCTTTTAAATCGGGGTGTCTTAAATAGGCTGGATTTTGCATTCCTTTTTTTTCTATATTAAGGTAGGGGCCTTCTAAATGAATTCCTGCAATTTTGGCACCTTTCTCTTTTCCAATGACTTTTTTAGTTTGCTTAATCATTTGGATCAAGTCTTCAAAAGAAGAACTAACCGAGGTGACTAAGAAACTAGTACATCCGGTTTCCGCACAAGCCATCGAAACAGCTTGGATGCTTTCTGTTGAGCCATCCATCATATCATAATTATTTGCCCCATGAATATGAACGTCGATCATTCCGGGAATTAGCAACTGTCCATTTCCATCAAAAGTTGGCTCATCTGAATACTTTTCAGGAGTAGTTGAGCAAACTTCTTTTATCAAATTTCCTTCTGTAATAACTGCTGCATCAATTAATTCATTTTCTTTGTAAATTTTCACATTTTTGATAACGGCCATTATTTTCACAATCCTTTCAAAGATATAACTTCTACTTCTTTAGAAATAAGGCACTGCATTAAATCTTTTGGTAAAGGCTGATCTGTTATTACGGCATCAATTCCAGAAAAATCAATTTTGGAAGCTGTCTTTTTATTTACTTTTGTACTATCAATTAGTAAAAATACTTTTTCGGAATTCCTGATAATCTCTTGTTTCATGTAAACATCTGTAAGTTCTGAATAAAAGATGCCATCTTCCGTTAGTCCAGCCCCGCCAATAAAAGCAACATCGAAGTTAAATTGCTGAAGTTGACCTAAAACGGGCTCACCGGATAATACACGCGAATGGAAGTTGAAAAAACCACCGAGCAAATATACTTTGTTCGCTTCTTTCTGAGATGCAGCTATGGCATTATCCATCGAATTCGTTACTACTACTAAATCATGTTGCTCAAGGTTTGAAGCCAAAAAATGAACAGTGGTCGAAACATCTAAATAGATTGTCATATGATCTTTTATCACTTTACCTGCTGCATAAGCAATTTTCTTTTTCTGTTCACTTTGTTTTACTAATCTACTTGTATAGCTTTCTATTTGAGGTTTTAAAACTGGTAGTGACACGCCACCTGGATAGCGTTCTGCGAGTCCGCTTTCGACTAATTTTAAAATATCGCGCCTTGCTGTATCTTTTGAAATGGAAAAAATCTGCATGAGTTCTTCCTGAGAGATAGTTTTCTTGTTCTCTAGCAGCTTCAGTTCCTCCACTATTCGTTCTTTTTGGTTCATCATTTTCGCCACCTTAGATAATTTATCTTAAGTTTATTTTTTATATAAATAAGTTTTTATAAGTTAATTATATACCTTTTCAAGTTTATGTCAACCTGATATTTTTTCCCTTTTCTACTTTTGTTAGAATTGGGGTGGTTTTTTCGTGCATTTTGAGTCAACACTTAATCTAGGTTATAATGATAGGGGTAACATATAATGGATGACAAAATATTGATAATAAATGGAAATAGCAACATAGAGGTGAGAAAATGGCTTTAAAGATAAAGTGGATTATAGCAATCAGTATGATTATTGTACTTTTAGTTGTAGGATGGTTTTTGGGGACTAGGCTAACGGTGAAAAAATATGAAGTGAGTTCTGCTAAAATTGAAAAAGAAATTAAACTAGTGCAATTATCGGATTTGCATTTTAGTGAATTTGGCGATAAGAATGAAAATTTGTTACATAAAGTGGCAAATTTAAATCCAGATGTGATTGCAATTACTGGAGATCTTTTTGATAGGCAAGGGGATAGTGTTCCTAAAGAGCTTATTAAAAAGCTTACGAAGATTGCGCCGGTTTATTTTTCGCCGGGGAACCATGAATATGATGTTAAAAATGCCTATGAGGACGATTACAAGCCATTTTTAGAAAAAATTGGTGTAGTTAACTTAGAAGATCAAACTGCTACTATCGACGTGGGAGGACAGAAATTTCAAATGTCTGGATTGCGGAGTAGTGCGAATTTAGATTATGACTATCCTTATTATAAAGAAGGACTAGCAGAAATAAAAAAGCAGCAAGATTCAACGTATTATCAAATTCTTTTGTCGCATATGCCGGACTATTTTGAGCTTTATGTGGAGAATGGTTTTGATTTAACTTTAAGTGGCCACACGCATGGAGGGATTGTGCGTATTCCGTATACGAATATTGGTGCGATTGCTCCAGGACCGCAGCGAACACTTTTGCCGGATTATGTATACGGAGAACATTCAAAAGATGGAAAGACAATGATAATTTCAGCTGGACTTGGTGCGGGAAGTCTTCATCAAAAAGCATTTCCGAGGTTAGGAAATCCATATGAAATTGTTGCGGTGACGATAAAGCCAGCGACGAACTGAAAAAAGAGCCTTCATCAAGGCTCTTTTTTCTATTTAAAGATATGATCCAAATTTGTATGTTCGTCTGACTCGCAATTACAGGCTTTTTCAAGTTCACAGCCGCCACATTTTCCTTGTTTACTGCGTTTGATAAATTTAATAATCGCGTAAATAGTGTAGCCGAAAATTGCGCCACCAAGTAATAAATTAACCATTATACTCACGAAAAACATCCTCTCTTAAACGAATAGACTACCAATTTGATAAACGAGAAATACTAACACGTAGGCTGTAACAAGTGGATAAGCGACAGCAAATGCGCTCCATTTCCACGAACTAGTTTCTTTACGAATGGCGGCAACTGTCGCTAAACATGGGATGTAAAGCAAGATGAACAACATAAAGCAATAAGCCGAAAGTGGTGTATAGAAAGTGCTAACGATGCTGCCAAGCGAACTTTCTCCAACTGCATAAATAATTGCCATTGTGGAAACGACTACTTCTTTTGCTAGAAAACCAGGTATAAGGGTGGCTCCCGCTTGCCATGTTCCGAAACCAAGCGGAACGAGTAGTGGGGCGAGCATGCCACCGATAATTGCTAAGAAACTTTCGCCCATTGGTACGTCGAGTCCAGATGGACCAGCGTAGTTTAGCAACCAAATGATAACCGAACCTGCGAAAATGAATGTTCCCGCTTTACGCAAGAATCCTTTTCCTTTTTCCCACGTGCTGCGCCATAAAGTTTTAAGCGATGGGAGGCGGTAGGGTGGTAGTTCGACGACGAATACGGAATTATCTTTTTTAAGTAAAGTTTTTGATAAAATTTTAGTGACGATAAGTGCCATTAAAATACCGATAACGTAAAGTGAAAGTACTACGAGCGCCTGATGTTTCTCGAAAAACACGCCTACAAAAAGAGCATAAACAGGAAGTCGCGCGGAGCAGGACATAAATGGTGAAACGAGAATAGTTAGTGTTCGTTCTTTGGATTCTTCAATCGAGCGCGCCGCCATAATTCCAGGGACATTACAACCAAAGCCGATAATCATCGGAATAAAAGCTTTCCCATTTAAGCCGAAGATTTCCATTACGCGGTCCATAACAACCGCTATTCTAGCCATGTATCCAGAATCTTCTAAGACAGAAATGAAGAAGAAAATAACCAATATTTGAGGAACAAAGACAAGCACGCCACCGACACCAGCGATGATACCATCTGCAACCAAATCAGTGATAAATCCAGATGCGCCAATGGCTGTTAAAAAGGATGTTACGGAGTCCGTCAGCGGCCCGCCAATAAAACCATCGAGCAAATCAGATAGCGGTGCGCCAACCCAAGTAAAGGTTATTTGGAAAATCAACCACATAATACCAAGAAAAATAGGAATGCCAAAAAACTTGTGGGTGAAAATTTTATCGAGTTTATCGGATAGTGGAATATCCGAATGGCGCGTATATTCGACCGAGGTTAAACAAATATCATGAATGTAATTCACACGAACTTGGTGAAAATGATTTTCTAGTTTACCGTCAAGCGCAATTTCAAGTTCTGTGCGGATATGTTTTAATTGCTCCAAAGCAGGGCATGTCGCTAAAAATTCTTCTGTGACTTCATTTTTAGAAAGAAATTGAACAGCAAGCCAGCGAGATTGTTTGGCAGGAATCATGTCTTTGATTAAAGCTTGGATTTCAGTAATCGCTTTTTCCGCGGGTTCCCCGTATGGTAAAACAAGTGGAATCGCGGGAGCTACGTGTTTTTCTGACAAAGTAGATAAAATATCGTCTGTACCTTTTCCGGAACGAGCAACTACTGGCAAAATTGGAATGCGCAATTGTTTGGCAAGGTTCTGGATGTTTAGATGAATACCGCGACCGGCAGCTACATCAATCATATTCAGTCCCATCACAACAGGTGCACCAAACTCAAGTAGCTGAATGGTTAAATTTAGATTTCGCTCAATTTGCGAGGAATCAACAATATTTAACATACAATCGAATTTCTCTTCCAGTAAAAATCTAGTGACAACTGTTTCATCACGAGAAATCGGATTTAAGTCATAAATACCGGGTAAATCAATTAATTTTCCAGTTTTTGAGCGCAACGTACCGACTTTCTTTTCGACGGTGACTCCGCTCCAGTTTCCTACATATTCATAAGAGCCTGTTAATGCATTAAATAAGGAAGTTTTCCCGGTATTTGGGTTTCCGAGTAAGCAATATGTATTTTGACTCATCTGCGTTCCACCATAATGGCGCAAGCATCACATTGTCTAATGCTGATATATTGCCCTTTTGTTTCAAAAGTACAGGGACCACCAAATAGTCCTTTTTGTTTGATACAAATATCACAACCTTCATCGCAACCAAGTGCAAGTAAGCGACGTTTAAGCATGGCGTTCTCAATTTTTAATTCTGAGATGCGAACTTTTTCACCGACAGCAGTTTCATTTAATTGCATAAGCTAGCAGGCCTCCTTTTATGTTATTTAATGAACATGATAATCATTATCAACTATGTTCATTTTATCACGAACAGACCTTAATATGAAGTGTTTTTTTGAAATTGCTGCTAGAATAGCAAAATAGTAGGGTATAACAGCAAAAAAATTTCTTAAGAGCATAGCCGTCTTTTAACTAAGAAGCATGCCTTTTTACCTCTGTATTGATACACGGAAATAAGTGCTGGAGCTGTTTTTAATCACTTTTTTTCTGTCAAGTTGTTCTTTTTTATAGTAAAATGGTAACTATAATATGTATATTAATGGAGGCAATTAACACATGAGTGATTTATTTACTACAATCAAAGGACAAGTTACTGGGAAAAACGTGCGCATCGTACTACCTGAAGGAACAGATGAACGTATTGTTGGAGCAGCTGCACGTCTGCAAAAAGAAAATATCGTAAAACCAATTTTGCTTGGTAACAAAGCTGAAATTGAAGCAAAAGCAAAAGAAATTGGCGTTTCTGTTGAAGGAATCGCTATTCACGAACCTGCGACCGATCCACTTTTTGATGAATTAGTGGCTGCATTTGTAGAACGTCGTAAAGGGAAAGCAACAGAAGAAGCTGCACGTAAAATGCTCGTTGATCCAAACTATTTTGGAACAATGCTTGTATACACTGGAAAAGCAGAAGGTCTTGTAAGTGGCGCGGCTCACTCTACTGGTGACACTGTTCGCCCAGCACTACAAATTATTAAAACAAAACCAGGCGTAAGTAAAGTTGCCGGCGCAATGATTATGGTTCGCGGTGAAGAACGCTATTTATTCAGTGATGTAGCTATCAATATTGCACCAGTTGCAGCAGATTTAGCAGAAAATGCGATTGTAAGTGCGGAAACAGCAGAAATCTTCGGCATTGATCCACGTGTTGCAATGCTAAGTTTCTCTACAAAAGGTTCTGCAAAATCCGATGAAACGGAAAAAGTCGTAGAAGCAACTGCTCTTGCAAAAGAAAAAGCACCTGAATTAACGCTTGATGGTGAATTCCAATTTGACGCGGCATTTGTTCCAACGGTTGCTGAGAAAAAAGCGCCAGGATCCGTTATTAAAGGGGACGCAAATGTATTTATCTTCCCAAGCCTAGAAGCAGGAAACATTGGTTACAAAATTGCGCAACGTTTAGGTAACTTTGAAGCAGTTGGCCCAATTTTACAAGGCTTAAATGCACCAGTTAATGATTTATCTCGTGGTTGTAATACAGATGACGTTTATAACTTAACGTTAATTACAGCAGCGCAAGCAGTGAATAAATAATATGCAAAAGCAGTAGACTAAATTGTCTACTGCTTTTTTTATACCATTTTTTCGAGGAAGTAATTCATCCAGCGATTGTCGTTAGTAAGTTCAGGATGGAATGCGGTAACTAAAATATTAGCTTGTTTAGCTGCTACGATTCGATTTTCAACTGTTGCTAACACAGCTACCTCATTACTCGGTTCAATTAAGTATGGTGCGCGGATAAATATAGCTTCAAACGCAGGTTCACCAAATGCTTCGACGTTTAATTCGGCTTCAAAACTCTCTTTCTGCCTACCAAAACCATTACGGATCGCGGTAGCTTCAATCAATCCTAGGCTCTCTTCGCCACCTTCAATTTCTTTTGACAAAAGGACAAGCCCAGCACAAGTTCCAAAAATAGCTTTCCCTTCACTTGCAAATGCGCGGATAGGTTCCATTAAATCATAACGCTTCATAATCTTGCGCATCGTTGTACTTTCACCACCAGGTAAAACAAGCCCGTCAAGTCCATCTAAATCACTTGAATGCTTTACTTTAAAAGCAAGAGCACCGGCTGATTCAATCATTTGGATATGTTCATCAACTGCACCTTGAATTGCAAGGACTCCAATTTTTTTCATATTAAATGCTCCGATCTTGCATTCTGTCTTCTGGGTTAAGGCGAGACATTTCGATTCCTTTCATCGGGGAACCTAGCTCTTTGGAAAGTTTTCCGATTAGCTCATAGTCAGTATAGTAAGTGGTAGCTTGGACAATCGCACTGGCAAATTTGGCAGGGTTATCTGATTTGAAAATACCAGAACCAACGAAAACGCCGTCTGCTCCAAGTTCCATCATTAATGCGGCATCTGCGGGAGTCGCAACACCACCAGCAGCAAAATTAACGACCGGAAGTTTGCCAAGTGTTTTAATTTCTTTGATTAATTCATATGGAGCACCGAAGTTTTTAGCGGCAACCATTAACTCATCATCCGTCATTCCCGCAATTTGGCGGATTTGACCGTTTACTTGGCGCATGTGGCGGACAGCTTCAACGATATTGCCTGTTCCGGGTTCTCCTTTTGTACGAAGCATGGCAGCCCCTTCACCAATACGGCGGAGTGCTTCACCAATATCACGACAACCACACACGAATGGGACAGTGAAATCTGATTTTAATAAATGGAATTCATCATCGGCTGGTGTTAATACTTCACTTTCGTCGATATAATCAACACCCATTGCTTCAAGGACGCGAGCTTCTGTAATATGACCAATACGTGCTTTCGCCATTACGGGGATAGAAACAGCGTTCATTACTTCTTCGACAATACGAGGATCGGCCATACGAGCGACACCACCAGCTGCACGAATATCGGAAGGAACCCGTTCAAGCGCCATAACGGCAACAGCGCCAGCTTCTTCTGCGATTTTTGCTTGTTCAGCATTAACTACGTCCATAATGACGCCACCTTTTTGCATTTGCGCCATACCACGTTTTACACGATCTGTACCAACTTTTTTCTCCATACTAATAACCTCCATCAAAGTTAATTGAAAATACCTGATTATTATGATAAGCTAAAAGCCATTTCGTAAAAACAGCCAATTGGATGTTGTTTTCTCCATCCAATTATAAAAGAGGTGTAGTAGATGTGGAAACTTGCTGGAAATTCTAATTTACCAATTTATTTACAAATTGTAGATTTAATAGAAACAAAAATTATCAACGGAGAACTTTTGCCAGAAGAGAAGTTGCCTCCGGAAAGACAGTTGGCGGAAATGTTTGGGGTGAATCGTTCGACGGTTGTGCGGGCGCTCGATGAACTTACAGCACGTGCGGTTATCATTCGCAAACAAGGTAGTGGAACGACAGTCAATGCGGAAAAATGGGGGCTTTTTGCAGGGCAGTCAACCAATTGGCGCCATTATTTAACGCAAGGGGGCTTTACACCAGCAGTCCCTTATATTCGGCAAGCGGGAGTAATGGAACGAGCTGATTCGGATCAAGTGATTGATGCAGCGAGCGGGGAATTGCCACTTGAAATGACGCCAAAAATGGAAACACCGAGTCTTTCATGGCAGTCTTTTATTGCAGAAGAACAACAGGAGGATGAAGCGGGATACAAACCACTGCGTGAAACGATTCAAAAACAGATGAAGGAAGCTTATGGCTTACAAACACGACCCGAACAAATTTTCATTACATCGGGTGCACAACAAGCGCTCTTTTTAATTACGCAATGTTTATTAAAACCGGGTGATGCTGTGGCAATTGAGTCACCTTCCTACTTTTATTCGCTATCGTTGTTTCAGTCAGCCGGTTTGCGGATTTTTGCACTACCAATGGACGAGGATGGTGTCATTATTTCTGAATTACGCGATTTATACCATAAACACCGTGTGAAAATGGTTTTTGTTAATCCAACCTTTCAAAATCCAACTGGACTTGTAATGAGTTTGGAACGGCGCAAAGAACTCGTGAAAATTTGCGCTCATTTGCAAATACCGATAGTTGAAGATGATCCATTTTCAGAACTAGCCGCACTAGACAGCCAAGTTCCGGCACCACTGAAACAACTGGACACAGATAATGTGTTATACATTGGCTCGCTCTCAAAAATTATGGGATCCACTACACGAATTGGTTGGCTTATTGGTCCGACAGCAGTAATTGAACGGCTCGCGCTCGCCAGGCAAGAGATGGATTTTGGTTTAAGTATTTTTCCACAAGTACTGGCAAATAGTGTTTTGAATACGCCCGGTTACAAGTTGCATTTACAGCAATTGCACCACGTATTAAAACAGCGCCGAGGTGATTTAATCGAAGCTTTCGAAGCCATTTTACCGAATGATGTAGTATTTATTAAGCCAAAAGGTGGTTTTCATTTATGGGTGAAATTACCAGTCGAAATTCGCTCGATTCGTGATTTTGATATATTTTTAGCGAATGATTTACTTGTTATGCCAGGATTTTTATTTGGGGTAAAAGAAGCGGTTATCCGTGTAACTTATGCGCGGCTTGAGAAGACGGAAGCGAGACGTATAGCTGAAATAATAAAGCAAATATTAATAGAAAAAAAGTGCGAGGAAGCTTGATTTAAAGCTATCTTGCACTTTTTTCATATTCCCCAAAAAATCCTTCTAATCTATAATAGAAAGTAACCCGCGATTTTAACTCATCACAATAAATCTTTCTGCCAAAAGCGAAGTTGTGATGAATCACCATTTTTATGTAAGGGTTATCATTTACTATTAATATAAGGGAGGGGAAAGTAGATGGAACAGAATTGTAAGGAATTAATTACTTATCTGCTCTTGAATCGGCAAGTGAATCTTAGAAATGTTTCCAAGAATTTTAAAGTATCCAAAGAAGCAATTAGCGCACAGATTACACAAATAAACCATCTACTAAAGTCAGAACCAATTTTGATTGATCATGATATGATTTTTGTTACAGATGTATGTAGGGAAGCTTGTTACCGGCTTTTAACTGCGGAAGAGCAACAGCTGTTTTCGTTTTATGAGGTAAATATTCGTCGCAAACTTATCATGATTAAATTACTACTTCATAATCATTATATGTCACTCGGAGCGCTTGCGGACTACGTTTATGTAAGTAAAAACACCATGCTTACAGATGTTAAAAGTATCAAAGAGAGTCTGCATGAGTTTGAAATTCAGCTTGATTATTCGAGGAGAGATGGCTACGCTGTTTCTGGTTCAGAATTTCTGATTCGTAATTTACTAGCAGAACTTATTCGCGAAGTCGTTCAGACCCCATACGGGAAATTTGTCCTTGATGAAAAGAAGCTGATTACTGTGAGCGAAGTGTTTTTACTAAAAAAACGGCTCGAAAAGGTTGAAAGTAAGCTTCAAATTACCTTTACAGATGAGCAGATGGAAGAATTGCCCTATATTCTCCACGGCATCATCAAAAGATCCAAAGTAACAAACAAGAAATGGACATTTAAAATTGAAATGTATGACATCAAAAATACCCGTGAGTTCCCGATAATGAAAGAAATGTTTTGGGGGTATGATTTTTTAAGTGAAAACGATTTACTTTACTTATCGTTACAAGTCCTCGCTTCGAACTTAGTCGAGTCGGCGCTTCATTTCTCAGACAGTGAAGAAATCGCCTACGCAGTCGACGAGTTCATTCGTTTACTAGAAATGTATTTTGCGACGGAAATCATGAAGAAAAATGAATTTAAAGAAAAAGTGATTTTACATGTTAGGCCAGCAATTTACCGAACAATTTTAGGATTTCAAATCAATAATCCACTTAAAAAGCAGTTTATTAAAGAGTACACCCCGACATTTAACATTGTAGAAAAAGCCTCCAAACCTTTTGAAAAATTGGTTGGTCACAAGTGGTCAGAAGAGGAGATTGTGTATCTTTCTATGATAGTTCTTGGGTGGATGTATCAAATTGAAGAAACAGAACAGCCGATTTTCCGCGCAGTTGTCCTTTGTAAAAGTGGTACATCCATCTCTAAACTACTGTTAGAAAACTTGAAAATGATGTTTCCGAATATTGATTTTCAAGGAGCTTATGCGGTGCGGCAATTAAGTACGGTGGCACGCGATATTGATTTTATTTTTACGACTGTGCCCGTTCAAAGCGATGCCACCATTTTTGTAATCCCGTCCATTTTAAGTAAAGACAGCCGCCAAATCCTTAGGGAACAAGTGGATAAAGCAATCGAAATGGACAGTCATAAAAAAACCAAAGAACTGCTTGCTATGCTAAAAGATGAAATTCCCGAAGAAAATATTCGATTAGTGCAAGCCAAAATGGAATCCTTTTTCAACAAAAAAGAGCAACCTATGGAGAAGAAAGAACCAGAACAAATGCAAATTACGGAAGAGCAGGTTCACTTCTTAGAAACGCCACTTGAGTGGGAGCAACTAGTTTCGGTGGCATTTGCACCAATGTTAGAACGAGGCACGGTGGATGCTAGTTACATTCATACTTGTGAAGAAATATTCTATCAAAATTATGAGCAGATGATGATTGGGCCGAATATTTATTTACCACATGCCAAACCCGCAAACGGGGTAATTGAGCAAGATATTCAGTTGATGATAATGAAAGCGGACACAAAAACCCCTGAAAATGAAGCAGTCAAAATCATGATTGCCTTAGCACCATCTGAACAAAACAAACATATACCATTATTACTAAAATTGAACGAAATTTTCTTGAAGCCTGAGAAATTAGCGGGAATTCTCGCTTCTACTAACAAAAAGAAAATCGTTGAAATCCTTGAAAGGGGGTGAGCGTCGCGTGGATTACCATGATTTGTTTCAAAAAGAGTTAACCCTGATAAATTCAAGATACGAGAATCAGGCAGAACTTTTTGAATACACGAGCAAGATATTAGAGAAAGAGCAGTATGTAGAGCCGACTTTTAGAGAAGCGGTAACAAGCCGAGAAGTTGTTTTTCCTACTGGTCTCGAGATGAATGGCATCAAAATTGCAATTCCTCATACAGACACGATTTATGTAAAACGTCCTTTTGTACTCGTAAATAAACTTTCTACGCCGATTCCTTTTATTCAAATGGGAACGACAGATAAGTGGATTGATGTCGAAGTAATTTTCATGTTAGGAATCAAAAATCCCCAAGATCAAGTTCCACTGCTTTCAAGTATCATGGAGAAATTTATGGAAGCAGACTTTGTGGAACAAATAAAAACAATAAATGATAGCAATACTTTATGTGATTTCCTAAAAAAACAATTTGGAGAGTGATTACAATGAAAAAAGTTATCGTAGCATGTGGATCAGGTGTAGCAACAAGCCAAACAGTAGCATCAAAAGTAGAACGAATTTTAAAAGAAAAAGGGGTTCGTGCAACTGTAGAAGCAGTAGATATTAAGTCTTTAGAGCAACATATTAAAACAAGTGATGTATATGTAGCTATTACAAAAGCGAACAAAGAATTCGATATTCCAACATTGAATGGTATTGCCTTCTTAACAGGCATGGGCATGGACGAAGAAACAGAAAAATTACTTAACGCCTTAAAATAAACCAGATAAAACAGGGAGCGTGAAAAAATGGAGTCATTACAATCAGTTATACAGTTTATTTTGAACCTTGGAGCTGCCGTTTTTGTTCCAGCACTAATGATTATTATTGGGCTAATTGTACGAATGAAAGTAAGAGATGCAGTCAGTGCGGGGATTATTCTAGGGGTTGCTTTCCTTGGAATGAACATCGTTATCGGCTTTATGATTGAAGCTTTAACACCAGCTGCACAAGGACTAGCTGAGAGAACAGGGATTAATTTAAGCATCTTAGATGGAGGCTGGACATCGATGGCAACACTTGCTTGGGCATGGCCATTTGCCTTCTTGATGTTCCCGCTACAACTAGGTATTAACGCAATTATGCTCGTTATCAATAAAACCAAAACCTTAAACGTCGATTTATGGAATGTTTGGGGGAAAATTTTAACAGCCGTACTTATTATCGGTGTAACACAAAATGTTTACTTAGCATTTATTGTTGCCGGAATTCAAATTGTTACAGAACTAATTCTATGTGATGCCAACCAACGTCAAATTCAAGAGTTAAATGGAATTCCAGGTGTAACCGTTTCTCACGGTATGATGATTTTCTGTATTTTCTTAATGCCGCTTGACTGGTTACTGAAAAAAATTCCAGCACTTCGTAAAGACATGGATGCCAATGCGTTAAAAGATAAAATTGGTATTTTTGCAGAAAACCATGTGATGGGCTTTATTATCGGTGGACTTCTGGGGATTGCAGCTGGTTATGATGTTGCGAAAACCTTGATGTTAGCCATGCAAGCTGCAGCAGCATTAACTCTTTTCCCGATGGTTGCAAAACTATTTATGCAAGCTCTTTCGCCACTATCTGATGGTATTTCTGAGTTCATGAAACGTAAATTTAAAAACCGTGAATTGTTTATTGGGCTAGATTGGCCGATTTTAGCAGGATGTAGTGAAGTTTGGGTAGCAATCGTTCTGATGGTTCCAGTTACACTTATCTTTGCGCTTATTTTACCAGGAAATGGCGTATTACCGTTCGCTGGGATTTTAAATATTTCTTTATGCGCACCAGCACTTATCGTAACAGGTGGAAACTTAATTCGTATGATTATCCTTGGAACAATTACCACACCGATTTTCTTATATGTATCTACTTTCTTCGCTGGAACAATTACGGATTTAGCGCATTCAACAGGCGCAATTTCGCTAAAAGCTGGACAACAAATTACATGGAGTACACTTGAATATCCAGTGTTCCGTTATATCTTTGCAGAAGCAAGTCAGTTTACTATTTTAGGCTTTATTTTTGTCGCAATTTGGGTAGTATTACTAGTATTCTATGTGAAAATGATGAAAAAACGAACAATTGAACTAGAAAAAGCTAGCTCTTAAGAAATAGGAGTGATGAGATGATTTACACGATAACATTAAATCCAGCCATTGACCGGTTGCTTTTCATTCAAGGAGAGTTAGAAAAAAGGAAGACTAATCGAGTCAAAAAAACGGAATTTGATTGCGGGGGAAAGGGGCTTCATGTTTCGGGAGTGTTATCCAAATTCGGTATTAAAAATGAAGCACTTGGAATTGCGGGATCAGACAATCTCGACAAACTATATGCCATTCTAAAAGAAAAACATATCAACCATGATTTCCTTGTAGAAGCTGGAACTTCGACAAGAGAATGCTTCGTCGTCTTAAGTGATGACACGAATGGCAGCACGATGATACCTGAAGCTGGTTTTACCGTAAGTCAGACCAACAAAGACAATCTTTTAAAACAAATCGCTAAAAAAGTTAAAAAAGAGGATATGGTGGTGATTGCTGGATCTCCGCCTCCTCATTATACATTATCTGATTTTAAAGAACTACTAAGAACTGTCAAAGCAACAGGAGCGTTTCTCGGATGTGATAATTCTGGTGAATATTTAAACTTAGCGGTCGAAATGGGCGTTGATTTCATTAAACCAAATGAAGATGAAGTCATTGCCATTTTGGATGAAACGACCAATTCACTAGAAGAAAATGTCCGCAAATTAGCCGGAAAAATTCCCTATCTAGTCGTTTCGCTTGGAGCAAAAGGATCACTTTGCGCGCATAATGGCAAGTTGTATCAAGTTATTCCACCAAAAGTGCAGGAACGCAATGATACTGGGGCTGGCGATGTGTTTGTTGGGGCATTTATTGCAGGACTTGCGATGAACATGCCAATTACTGAAACATTAAAAGTCGCGACAGGTTGTTCCGCTAGTAAAGTCATGCAACAAGACAGTTCGAGCTTTGATTTAGAAGCTGCTGGAAAACTCAAGAATCAAGTAAGCATTATACAATTGGAGGAGAGATAATATGTTATACCAAAAAGAACGTGAAGATTTAGCAAAAATAGTGAAGACGATGTTTGACCGCTTTGAAACGAATGCAGCTGGAGGAAATGTAAGTGTGCGCATGAATAATGAGCACATTATTATGACACCTACACTCATGAGTCAAGCAAAACTTTGCGATCTTTCCCCATATGAAATCCTTGTAGTGGATAATAACAATGAAGTCGTAGAAGGCGATGGGAGAGTTACTAGAGAAATTAACTTACACCGCGCTTGTTACGTAGAAAATCCAAAAATTGGCTGTGTACTCCATGCTCATCCAAAAGAATCGATGCTATTTGCCACACTTGGAATGGAATTACCGAATTTAACAGAAGCAACGCAAAAAATTGGCCAAATTCCAACACTTGAATTTGCGCCAGCGACTAGTCCAGAACTTGCGGAAATCGTTCGTAAACACGTTATCGAACTAGGAGATAAAGCTGTTCCTAGTGCAAGTTTATTAAATAAACACGGTATTGTCGTATTAGATACATCACTTCATAAAGCATACGACATGCTAGAGCGTATTGAATACAATGCCTATATTGCAGAAAAAGCGTTAGTATTTGATGCGTTAGGTATAAAAAAATTAGCTCATGACCGCGAATTAAATTATAATTTGGAGGAGTAACTAATGGAAAAATTCCTTTTTAATGCAACGTTATTTGCCAGTGCTTTATTACTGATGGTCGGGATATTTAAAAGCTCTATTCCAATTACCGCCATTTCTCTCGTGTTAGCAGTTGTTTCGCAACATTTCTTTCGAAAAAAATATCCTAAACAAACTCGTAGCTATCGCGAAATAGTCGCGGCAAAGCAGAAAAAAGGATGAAAAAAGGGATGAAAATCTAGTTGTAGATTTTCATCCCTTTTTATTATAGTTGGGAACGTTGTGATTTTTTCGGTCGGACGTACAATCCGAGTTTTTCTTGTTCCCTCGTTAACGAAACGAATAACGAAACAATCATTAAGATAATGACGATAGAAAACGGAAAGGCTGCTATAATTGATGCGTTTTGAAGAGCTGTGAGTCCCCCCGCATATAGTAGCACACTTGCTATCCCTGCTTGGAGTAGTCCCCATGTTACTTTGACGGAGTTCGGTGGATTTAAAGATCCGCCTGTCGTTTGCATACCGAGAACAAATGTGGCTGAGTCTGCTGAAGTAATAAAGAAGACTGCAATTAAAATCATCGCAACAATCGATAAAACCATACCAGCTGGGAATTCATTAAATACCCCAAAGAGTACTTGTTCAGTTGCTAAACTTGAAAGCCCAGAATTTCCATGTTGTTCGACAAAAATCGCCGAGCCGCCAAATACGGCAAACCAAAATACACTGACTAAAGCGGGCAACACGATGACACCGAGCAAGAATTGGCGAATCGTTCTACCGCGCGAAATTCTGGCAATAAAAATCCCAACGAACGGAGACCAAGAAAGCCACCAAGCCCAATAAAAAATAGTCCATGAGTCAATCCATTTTCGAGCATCAGGCGCATCAGGTGCTGTCTGAAAACTCATTTGGATGATATTTTGTAAGTAGTCACCAAATGAATTGGTGAAGTTATTCATAATGAATAGGGTAGGTCCAAGAATAAGGGTTAAAACTAATAAAACTCCAGCAACATAAATATTTACATTACTTAAAAGCTGAATCCCTTTATCAAGTCCAGACATGGCTGATAACATAAATAAAATGGTGACAATGATAATAATGGTAAATTGGACAGTAAAATTGTTTGGAACGCCAAACAAGTATGTAAGACCACCATTAATTTGTTGAGCGCCAAGGCCGAGTGTCGTTGCAACACCGATGACTGTCGCAAAAACAGCGATGATATCAATCAATTGTCCAATTGGACCTTTGGCATGTTTCCCTAAAATAGGATAAAGAGTGGCACTTATTAAACCCGGCGCATTTTTCCGGAATTTGAAGTAAGCCAGTGCTAAAGCGACAATCGCATAAATCGACCAAGCAGAAATTCCCCAGTGGAAGAATGAATAGCGAAGCGCATCTTTCATCGCTGCTTGCGTGCCGACTTCACCGCCAGGAGCTTGGACCGCATAATGAGATAACGGCTCAGCTGCACCCCAGAAAACGAGGCCAATTCCCATTCCAGCACTAAACAACATCGCAAACCAAGACTTATTACTATACCCCGGTTCCTCACCCGGTTTTCCGAGGCGAATCGAGCCAATCGGACTTAAAACTAAAAACAAGCAGAAGATAATAATAATCGCTACAACAATTAAATAGTACCAACCAAAATTACTTGTTAGAAATTTTTGGATATTGGTTGTAAAAGCTTCAAATTGTTTTGGCAAAAAGGCTCCAAATAAAACGGCTAATAAAACAAGACAACCCGATCCCCAAAAAACACTTGTTAATTTTTTCAATACATCACTTCCCTTTATATTCTCTGTATCTATTTCCCCATGTTAGCAAAAAGGTAACATTCTTTTTAATAGTAACAAAAAAAGTAGTGCTCTGACAAATCATGTAAGAGGAAAAAGGGGGAGAAGTCAGCAAAAAACTGGAACGCCATTCAGCATCCCAGTTAGTTTTACAATGTTTTTTTCGCGTTTTCGAGAGCAACTTTAATTTGATCAAATCCAGTCCCGCCGTAAGAATTTCTTTTTTGCACGGCAGTTTTAGAGGAAAGCACCACGTAAATATCATCATCAATAAGTGGATTTATTTCCTGATAGTGGCTAAGCGCTACATCTTGCAAATAAATCCCATTTTGCGTACATTCAAGCACCAATTTCCCAACAATCTCATGCGCTTCTCTAAATGGAACGCCTTTTTTCGCTAAATAATCTGCTAGTTCCGTCGCATTGGAAAAATCTTTTTGCGTCGATTCTTCCATTATTTCTGTGTTGATCTTCATCGTTTCAATCATTCCTGCGAAAATATCTAAGCTTGTTTGAACCGTCTCAAGCGTATCAAACATGCCTTCCTTATCTTCTTGCAAGTCTTTATTGTAAGCGAGTGGGAGACCTTTTAAAACCGTTAGCATGCCGAACAGGTTTCCGTAAACCCGGCCAGTTTTACCGCGAATTAACTCAGCCATATCTGGATTTTTCTTTTGCGGCATAATAGAACTTCCCGTTGAAAAAGCGTCCGTTAACTCGACAAATTGAAACTCATGACTCGTCCAAAGTATCAGTTCCTCACAAAAACGCGATAAATGCATCATTAAGATAGAACTGTTACTAAGAAACTCAATAATAAAATCACGATCACTCACGCCGTCTAAACTATTTTCATAGATAGCGGAAAAACCAAGTAATTCAGCGCTGTAGGCTCGGTCAATCGGAAAAGTCGTCCCAGCCAGCGCAGCAGAACCGAGCGGTGAAATATCAATCCGTTTGACACTTTCTTCTAAACGCTCCAAATCCCGTGTAAACATTCCAAAGTAAGCTAATAAATGATGTGCAAAAGAGATGGGTTGGGCGTGTTGCAAGTGTGTATAGCCAGGCATAATCGTTTCGACGTTCGCCTCCGCTTTTTGGACTAGCACCACGCGTAAATGTTTTAATGACTGAATAATTTCTGCTACGGCTTGTTTTAAATACAAATGCATGTCTGTTGCAACTTGATCATTCCGACTGCGCGCCGTATGAAGTTTTCCAGCGACTGGGCCGATTTCCTCGTGCAATAGTTTTTCGATATTTAAATGAATATCTTCGTTAACTGTGCTGAATTCGAGCTCACCAAGCGCTAATTTTTCTTGGAGGATTTTTAATCCGGCCGTAATTTCAGCTGCTTCTGAAGCAGGAATAATTCCGCATTTGCTGAGCATAGCGACATGCGCTAAACTTCCCGCCAAGTCTTCTTTTGCCATTTTTTGATCAAAAGAAATCGAAGCACCAAAATCGTCAATCCATGCTTCACTTTTCCCTTGAAAACGTCCGCCCCATAGTTTTTCCATTTTTTACACCTCAGTTGTTATTGTCACTTTTGAATTAACTTCTGCGCTTACTTTCGTTGGTAATCCCCAAAGCTTGATGAAACCAACTGCTGCATCTTGGTCGAATGTATCGGAAGACGTGTAAGTCGCTAGGTTTTCATCATAAAGCGAATTTGGTGATTTTCTTCCTTCCACAATGGCATGGCCTTTAAACAGTTTTACACGAATCGTTCCGTTCACGAATTTTTGCGTGGATTTTAAGAAAGCAACTAATGCTTCTGTCAAAGGTGAGAACCATAGGCCATTGTAAATTGTTTCGCTGATTTTTTGTTCGATAATAGGTTTGAAATGTGCCACTTCACGAACAAAAGTTAAATCTTCTAATTCTTTATGTGCAGTAATCAAAGTGACTGCGGCCGGACATTCATATACTTCACGTGATTTAATACCAACTAAACGATTTTCGATATGATCGATTCTACCGACACCATGTTTTCCAGCAATTTCATTTAAAGTAAGGATCAAATTTGCTAGGCTCATATTTTCTCCATTTAGAGAAATTGGAATACCAGCATCAAACGTAATTTCAACAATATCTGGTGTATCTGGTGCGTCTTCTAAACTCACTGTTAAGTCGTAAGCTGCTTCTGGTGGTGTTGTCCATGGGTTTTCAAGCACCCCACATTCGTTACTTCTACCCCAAAGGTTTTGGTCAATCGAGAAAGGATTATCTAAATCAATTGGAACAGGGATGTTATGTTCTTTGGCGTAATTGATTTCTTCTTCTCTAGACCATTTCCAATCACGGACAGGGGAAACAACTTTTAAATCAGGAGCAAGTGCATGAATCGCTACTTCAAACCGAACTTGGTCATTTCCTTTACCAGTACAACCATGAGCGATAGCAGAGGCACCTTCTTGACGAGCTACTTCTACTAATTTTTTCGCAATTAACGGACGACTTAAAGCGGAAATAAGCGGATATTTTCCTTCATAATATGCGTGGGCTTGAAGGGCAATTAACGCAAAATCCTCCGCGAATTCTTCTTTTGCATCAATCGTGTAGGATTCACTTGCTCCAACAGTAATGGCTTTTTCTTTAATAAAATCCAAATTTTTGCCTTCACCAACATCTAAGCAACATGCAATAACTTCATAACCTGATTCTACTAACCACTGAATTGCCACAGAAGTATCTAACCCACCTGAGTAAGCTAATACGATTTTTTCTTTCGCCATTGTAAACATCCCCTATTCATAAATATACAAACATTTGTATTTATATTAACACTGATGCTTTTATATATCAACCTTTTTATTTT
Source organism: Listeria monocytogenes ATCC 19117 (assembly GCF_000307025.1). GTDB lineage: Bacteria > Bacillota > Bacilli > Lactobacillales > Listeriaceae > Listeria > Listeria monocytogenes_B. The sequence continues at coordinate 2,170,214 of NC_018584.1, read as the reverse complement.
GGATTATTCATAATTATGCTTAAAAATACATTTTTAAATAAAAATAATCATTTCAAATAGTAATAAATTGGTTCCTGTTCATAAAACTGCTATACTTGTTAATGAAGTTATATTGAAGGAGTTGAGCGAATGTGAAAAATACAATAAAATGGATCGCTATCGGTTTTGCTGGGATCATTCTACTTCCATTATTAATCGTTTTCTTTATTTACAAAAAAGCGGTTGGGAAAAAAGAATATAATCCCGAGGTACTGGAGAATTTAGATGAAGCTTCACAGAAATTTGTGAAAAACACTTCACCATTATCCGACGTAGATTCGCGATATAAATATATGAGACTAGCGACAAAAGCATTACCTTCAGCAAAAGATATCGAAATTGGCGATGTTGAAAATAAAAAAATTGATGGCCCGGCTGGCAAAATTCCAATTAGAATTTATACGCCGCAAGAAGACGGACCTTTTGAAATTATCGTTTACTATCATGGTGGCGGATTTGTTCTAGGCGGACTGCAAACGCATGACGCGATTGCCAGAAAACTTGTTCAAACAACAGGCGCTCGCGTTGTTACTGTTGATTACCGACTTGCTCCAGAAAATCCATTCCCAGCAGCAGTGGAAGATGCCTATGCCGCGCTACTATGGGTTCAAAATCATCGTACTAGCTTGCGAGCTAAATCCTCAGACATTATCGTTGCAGGAGATAGCGTAGGAGGAAACTTAGCAACCGTTGTGACTCAAATTGCTAAATCAAAAGGTAAACCAAATATCACTGCTCAAATTTTACTTTATCCAGCGACAGATATTTTCAGTCGTGATGCGTCTGTTCTTTATCCTTCAATGGATGAATTTGCAGAAGGCTATGTGCTTACGAAAGAATCATTAGATAAATTCTTTAAATTATATATTGCGAATGCAAGCGATCGTAAATACGATCCACTCGTTGCACCAATACGTAGCAAAGATTTAGTCGGACTACCAAAAACATTTATTGCGACTGCTGAATTTGATCCACTTAGAGATCAAGGGGAAGCATATGCGAAGAAATTAAAAGACGCCGGCGTAGAAGTATTTGCCAAACGCTTTGAAAAAGTTCCACATGGCTTCATGACAACTAACTCAGAAGCGACCGATGAGACATACGAATTGATTAGCGAGTTTTTAGAAGAAAAATAAATCCATGAATCCACTCTTTTATTAGAGTGGATTTTTTTGTTGACAAAGAAATTTTTTCGTGAGAGAATGACTTACGAACGGTCGTCAGTTTTTGCGAGAGGAGTGGAATGATGAGAAAAGAAGAAATCAAACAAGCTGCACTGACACTTTTTGCTAATAACGGTTTTGAAGGAACATCGCTTGCTGATATTGCAGGGGTTGTGGGGCTGAAGAAACAATCCATCTATTCTCATTTTAAAGATAAAGATGATTTGTTTTTATCCATTATGAAGGACGCGAAATCAACAGAAATAGATTACTACCGGGCAAAACTTCGGGATAGTGATTTATCCAGACCAGATCTTGTTTTGTCTAGTTTACTTTTTGGTGTGAAGGAATTATACGATACGGACGAGGCCTATCAATTTTGGTTGCGTTACGGGTTTTATCCGCCGAAGCATTTGTATGAAGTGGTCCAAGCAGATATTACCGAGAATGTGCTACAAATGGAACATGAATTTACTAATTTATTTAGCAATTGGATGGAGCAAAAGTTAATTCCAATGCAAGATGTGGAAACGATGAAAGAAGCTTATATGGGAATTCTCGACGCAGTTATCGTAGACATTGTGTACGTGAACGACCCAGAAAGAACGGAAAAGAAAATCACAGCTTTATGGCAAATTTTCTGGAGAGGAATTACGCTAAAAGCTTTGAATTAGAGGTGTAGTATGGCAAAAAATATGGAAATTTTAGAAACAGATTCAGTTAAAAAGATTTACTTTAGATATTTAATTCCTTCCTTAGTGGGAATGTTGTTAATGTCTTTAAATATTGTGATTGATGGAATTTTTGTTGGGCATAAGCTCGGCGGAGTGGCGCTGGCTGGCATAAATATAGCGGTGCCTGTATTTACGATTTTTACAGCGATTTCTATTTGGATTGGGATTGGTGCTGCGACTCAATTTTCCTTTGCGATCGGGGAGAAAAATGTCGCGAAAGCTCAAACGATTTTCACCAATGCGATTCTAGCTGTTGTTTCAATCACTGTTATTATTGGAATTATAGCGTTTATTTTTAAAGTACCATTAGCTTATTTTTTAGGTGCGAATGATGATACGATTGGTTATGTGCTCGAGTATATGAATATCCTGCTCGTATTTGGATTTGCGCTTACACTAGAAAATATTTTAAGTATTTTTGTACGTAACGATGGCGATCCTAATTTATCGATGATTGCGCTTATTGTAACAGCAATCAGTAATGTTATTTTGAACTATTTATTCTTATTTGTATTCGAATGGGGCGTTACGGGTTCTGCGCTTGCTACGATGATTGCAATCATTATCGGTGTACTCATTTTAATTACCCATTTCTTCAAAAAATCAAGTCGTTTAAAATTTGTCAAAGTGGACTGGAACAAAGCGTTTTTTAAGAAAACTTTAGCAATTGGCTTACCGAGCTTTTTAGCGGAAGTTGGGGTGTCTGTATTTACGCTAGGTTATAATATTTCGATTGCGGCTATTGCTGGGACTGCTGGTGTGGCGGCGTTCTCGGTACTCAATTATACGCACAGTGTGATTTTGATGCTGTTCCTTGGAATGGGGTCCGCGATTCAACCACTTATTAGTTATTATCGGGGCGCGAAAGCTAGACAAAAAGAAATAGAAACGTTGAAAATTGCGATTATGGTAGCGTTCAGCACTGGAGTAGGCTTTTTGCTCGTTGGTCTCTTCGGTTCCAACTTGCTCGTTTCGATGTTCGGGAACTTTAGCCCGGAAATTAAAGATTTAGCAAGTAACGGTATCAAATTATTCTATACAGCTTATCTGTTCATGGGCTTCAACTTTGTTATGATGACCTATTTCCAAACATCGGACAAGGTAAAAATGGCTACATGGATAACGATATCGCGTGAGATTATTTTCATGGTCATCTTCCTATTAGTGTTGCCACCAATCATTGGTATCCCGGGCGTTTGGCTAGCAATTCCAATTTCAGAAATGATTGTAGCAGCATCCATCATATTCTATATGAAGAAAAAACATATTCTATTTAAATAAAAATGAGACAAAGATAGATGATATCTTCGTCTTTTTAGGAAATTAATACTAAATATGGACTTGAAAAAGGTGGAAGTAAGATGAATTTTCCTTTTTAGAGATTAATTGAATTTGAATGGTAAAATGAAAATCTACGTTTCCGTTTTTGCGTAGACAGGTTTTAAAAGGGAATGTGTAGAGAAAATTTATAGATTCGATAAGGGATAGAGTCTATAAAACTTGTTGTTTTATTAACGGAGTAGTTTGCATGTGGGAGCAAACTAAGAAGTAATAAAATGTCGGTATTAGGTGAAATTTAGGAATTCAAAAGGAAAATTTTTATTTCACCTATGCCGGACAACAAAAAATCCACAGCGATGATTATGGCAAATTAGTGAAGCTTTTTTCAAAATAGCTATACAGGAGCAAATATAACAAAACGTTTTAGGTCCAAGAGCAATCATGCTTTTTTTGATCTAAAACGTTTTCTATGTAAGGGCGAACGCTTTAGGTTAGTAGTTTAAAAAAGCTAATTTAACAAGCTTTTTTAGAAAATATAAAAATGAAAGCAAAAAAGTAGCTGGAAAAAGTAGTTGTTTTCCATTTCGAAATGTTTATAATTAAGAGGAAAATATTGAAAAAACGGCGGTGACATCATGAACTTAATCGGTTTGCGAATTAAAAATATTCGTAAAGAGAAACAGCTGACATTAAAAGACGTAGCGCAAGGAATTATCTCTGTGCCTTATTTAGCAAATATAGAAAATGGTATTAAAGTTGCTTCTTTGGAAACGTTGATACACATAGCAAGAAGGTTAGAAATACCGGAAGAAGTGTTATTGATGAGCGAAGATGAAGAGAATAGAGCACTTTTGAAAGAATTGGATGAGATTTTTAAACTATTGGTTTGTTCTAATCCTAAAGAAATAGAAAGTAGATTAAAGAAAATAGCGGAAAATGTAGAGCTGCAGCACGAATCACCAGCTGTCGAACTTAGCTTTTATTGTTTACAGGTGGCATTTTATTACAAGACTTGGAAATTTTCAAGAGCGGAAGAAGTGGAAGCTAAATATTTAAAGAACGCAGAAAAACGAGTGGAAAATGCTTTCCCGCCCCAATTGCTTTCCTACTATTATTACGGTCAGGCAGTAAAACATTCTCATGCAACGTGTAATTATCAATTAGCAGTGGAGTACTGGGAAAAGTGTGTTGCTCTCACTGATAATAAAAATTTTCTCACTGTTTTTCATGTGTGCATCTGCATTAATTATATTTGCCAAAGTATTTATGAACCTGCACTTGGACATATCCAGCAAGCGTGGGATTTAATAAAGGATGAAGAGCAGGAACGTTTTGTCTCTATTCTTTATTTCTACGGTTACATTTATTTTCAAATTGGCTTTATTGGTGAGGCAAAATACAGATTTAAACAAGCACAAAAGTACTTTTCCAAATATCCAGAAGCTAAAAAAATCTATTATTTCGTCGTTCAGTTAAAAATGGCAGAAATTGAAAATATTGAGGGAAATGAGACGCTATTTCATGAAAAAATAACCTGTTTGTATAAAGAAATAATGGCCTACAAAACGACTAATATAAGCTTTAACAACAACGATTACCTTGTTATAACAGAACTGATGGTTATTTTTGCGGAAAAAGGTTTTGTTGAAGAAGCAACTTCATTAATGGGGCTGATGAATACAGTAGTTGAGCGAGTACAAGAACTGAATTACTTTATGGAATACACCGAAATATTGCTTTTATATCAACAGGATGAGCAAGTAAGTTATGAAAAGAAAATGATACAATTACTGAAAAAAATTAACGCATCAAATGATCCAGCATTAATTGAACGAGTGAAAAAGCATGCAAGTAAACATTTCGCCAAATCAACGAAATATAAAATGGCATACGATATTTTGTCTTAATATTAGAAACAGCTAGTTGTTATACTGGCTGTTTTCTTTTGCTTTTTTGCGGGTAATTAAAGGTGTTAGGTTTAGGGCGAAAAAGGGGGAGAAAGCATGCAAAAAAAATTAATAGGTAGTTTGTTTATTCTAATTGTCTTACTTATTATTGGGAGCACTTCTGAAAAAGTGCAAGCTTCTCCAACATCTTCAAATGGTTGGCAATTAAAATGGGCCATTAAAAATAATGATTTTGAAGATGTTGATATCGAGGATTATGGTGTAGATGCTGGTACGACAAATGTTTGGCAAGTAAATCAAAAAGGTGTAGAGGCCTGGGGAACAACTAATCCAACTGGGAATATTGAAGTATGGCAAAATGGTAATGGATACAATGTGCCTGCTTTTTCTGGAAACAATTTTATTGAATTAAACTCGGATGGTATTGGTCCAGTTTATCAAGACATTCGGACAATCCCAGGTTCCAATTTAACTTGGAAGTTCTCACACCGGGGGCGCATGGGGGTAGACACGGCTGATTTACTTATTGGCTCACCAGAAAGTCAAACCGAAGTGTCGCGAGTTTCTGATGGAGAAACATGGGGGAGTTTTGAAGGGAATTATATAGTGCCTGAAGGACAGACTATCACAAGGCTAACTTTCAATCCTATTTCAACAGCAAGTGGCTCACTTACCAGCGGAAATTTTTTGGATGATATTCAGTTGTATATTAATGTAAATGGCGCAAAAATTGGCGATGTTGTTTGGTACGATTTTAATGGGGATGGTATTCAACAAGATAGCGAAGAACCTGCTCCTTTCGTAAAGGTAGATTTATTAACGAAAGATGGTGTGTTTAAAGAAAGTGCGACCACGAATAATATCGGCTCTTATTTATTCACAGATGTTTTGCCGGGGGACTATCAAGTGAAATTTACCCTACCGAATAATGATTTTATTTTTTCAAAAGCAAATCAAGGCAATGATACGACGCTTAATTCCAAGCCAGATAAAACAGGGATAGCTTCAGTAAATGTACCTAATTTAAAAAGTGAGAATTTTGATATGGATGCGGGAATAACGACGAATGGTAAAGTGGAAATTCAAAAATTTTCAGGAGATAAGGCGCTGAGTGGAGCGGTTTATGCCATTAAAGATAATTCTCAATCAGAAGTGGCGAAAATAACGACTGGTCAAAATGGTACAGGGACAGCGGAAGGGCTGTCACCAGGGAAGTATACAGCAACCGAAGTTACAGCACCTCTTGGTTATCAGAAGAACCCAACACCAAAAACATTCACTATCACGTACGGCGATACAAATCCTGTCAAACTCACTTTTCAAAACGTTGAGAAAACAGGATCAATTACTATTTTTAAACAAGATGAAGCGAATAAAAAAGGTCTAGCAAATGCCGTTTTCGACGTAAAGTCAACAGATGGAACGACATTAAAAAAAGTAACTACAAATAGTAAAGGTTATGCTCTTGCTGAAAACTTACAACCCGGAACTTATGTCATAACGGAAGCAACAGCACCACCTGGCTTTGAAAAATCAACCAAAGAAATTCGCGTAACGATACCATTTAACCCTCAAAAAACTATTAATATTACTTTTAGTGATAATAAAATAATGGTACCTAAAAAACCGACTCCAACAAAGGGAAGTACAGTGGTGAAGGTAAGTGGAGAAACGACAAAAATTACTGCTCTACCACAAACGGGCGATAGTTCAAATAGCTCAACAATTTTTATAGGATTGCTTATTGTCGTAGTTAGCGGGTTATTTGTTTATAGAAGATATTAAAAATACAAAAAAATTCCAAGGTTAGCTTCTAACCTTGGAATTTTTTTATTGATGCGGCCGAGAGGACTTGAACCTCCACGGGTTTTACCCCACTAGGCCCTCAACCTAGCGCGTCTGCCGATTCCGCCACGACCGCGTATGCGTAGCAAAACTAATTATAATATTGATTCTGTTATTTTGTCAACAAATTCTACGAAGATAATTGGAAAAAAGTAAGCGTATTCTTGTATAATGAAGAATAGTGAATTTATAGGAGGAGAGCTGATTATGGATGTGACACAACTAAAAATGTTGCATAATGCGAAAGTGATTTCGGAAATAAACAAAGGCTTTTCTGTTGATAGGAAATACCAGGTGGATGAAACTTACCTTGTTCGTGTTTTTCCTATAGATTTACTTCAAGAACGGGAGCAAGAGTTTAAAATAATCCAAGCATTAGATTCTCAAACTCCATTTGTTCCAAAAGCATATGATTTCGGCTTTATCGAAAGAGAAGGCTATATGATTATTAGTTATTTGCGAGGCGAAGACGCAGAAATTGGCATGACCCGTTTATCTCATTCAGAACAGTTAAAAGCTGGTTTTTCAGCAGGGGAAATTTTACGAGAAGTTCATAAAATTCCGCTTGCTATACCAAAAATGAACTGGTTGGATTTTCAAACGGTTAAATTTGAACGAAAAGTGAAGGAATTAAAAGAATTAGAAATAACAGCTTTTTTTTTAACAGACACCGAAAAGTTTGTTAATGAGAATATAGCTAGATTAAAAAATAGACCGATTTGTTTACAACATGGAGATTTTCATCCAGCGAATATTATTTTAAACAACAAAAAGTTTGTGGGGCTAATTGATTTTAATCGGTTAGAGTTCGGCGATCCTTTATTTGATCTAGCTAAAATCGGCTTTTTTACAACAGAGGTCAGTATACCTTTTGCACGAGGAAATATTTTAGGCTATATTGATAAAGAAGAAGTTACGGATTTTTGGAATCTTTACGCGCTTTACACGGCGATGCATATTACTTCGGCTGTTAATTGGGCAGCAAAAAATGAATCTCGTAATTTTAAAAAGTTGATGGATTATGCAGCAAAGACGGTCGCTAGTCACGATAATTTTCAAAGGATAGTGCCGAATTGGATGAACGAGGAGGAATTCAAATGACTGAAAAGAAAATTGATTTTAAAAAAGAAGAGAAGAAATTCTACGCGCCTAAAAGGAAGCCAGAGCGTATTTTTGTTCCGGAAATGAATTTTTTGATGGTGGATGGGAAAGGTGATCCGGACGGTGAGGCGTATCAAAAAGCAGTGCAGTCTCTTTATGCGATTGCGTACACGATTAAAATGAGCAAGATGGGCGAGACGCGTCTGGATGGTTACACGGATTTTGTTGTACCGCCGCTGGAAGGTTTTTGGTGGTCTGAAGAGAGGTTTGATTTAAAGGATAGAGATGCGTGGCTTTGGACATCCATTCTTAGACAACCGGACTTTGTCACCGAAGAAGTGTTGGAATGGGCGAAAGAGGTTGCTAAGAAGAAAAAGCCTGATCTTGATACGAGTCACGTAAAATTGGTTCGTTTTGAAGAAGGAGAATGTGTGCAGATGATGCATATTGGCCCTTTTAGTGAAGAAGTGAAAACGGTCGCGGAAATGCACCAATTCATGGAAACAGAAGGACTTCATAATGATACAGGGGCTGTTCGTAAACACCACGAAATTTATTTGAGTGATCCGCGTAAAGTGGACCCAGAAAAAATGAAGACCATCCTTCGACTTCCAGTGAGTTGAATAATTGGAATGTTTTGCGTTATAGTATAGTAGAAATAGGACAAAGGCGACTGCCCGGAATACAAATATTTCAGGGTAGTTTTTTTGTGAAGTGGGGTCTTGGAGATGTATTTTTTATATGTAGGGGTTTTTGGCGCATTAGGTGGTATGTGCCGATATGCAATGAACTTGTGGCTTGGTGGCGGGGATTTTCCTTCTGCGACATTAGCAGTTAATTTAATAGGTTGTTTTTTGTTGGCTTTTCTTATGCAATTTTTGGCAGAAAAATCTCGTATTTCATTGGTAATTTTGAACGGGATTGGGACTGGTTTTATTGGCGCGTTTACGACTTTCTCGGCTTTTAGTGTAGACACAATTCAACTAGTGCAAAGTGGCGCATGGTTATTTGCGGTTAGCTATGTGTTAGCTAGTTTCATTGGTGGGCTTATTATGGTGAAGTTTGGGCGGATGCTTAGCAATAAGCTTTTGAATCGAGGTGAGCATCGTGTTAGTTAATTTCGTACTTGTAGGATTTGGAGCGGCTCTTGGTGCGATGCTACGATATGGAATTTCTGTATTGGTCAAAAGTAAATGGAAAACAAACTTTCCTTTTGCGACTTTTTTTATTAATATTACTGGTTCATTTTTATTAGGTTTTCTTGTTTCCTCTGCTCTTGGACCGGTTTGGCAACTTTTTTTAGGTACAGGATTTATGGGAGGATATACGACTTTTTCTACGTTTAAAGTGGAAAGTATGGAATTAAAATGGAAGACGAATTATCGTGTATTATTTTCTTATCTAGGTTGTACCTATGTGTTTGGCTTAATAGCTGCTTTTCTCGGTTTGATGCTTGGTGTATAAGAATTGTTTAAGAAACAAGAAAACAATTGCCTGTATTTCTGCTAAATGCTATGCTAGAAAGAACGATAAGCTTCAGAGAGGACGAGAGAGAGCGATGACAGGTTTTAAAAAGGTAATATTGCCGGTTTTACTAGTGGTACTATTTTTAGCGGGTTGTAATCAAGCAGAAGTGCCTGCTTTAGTCCTTGACGGAACAGTAACGGATACTAGTTTGTTAGAGAATAATAATGAGTTGACAGTCAATGGGACATTAACGTGGAGTGGTGAAAAAAACAATTACGCAAGTGAAGTCTTGATTACAGTGAGTAGCAATACTGCCGTAACAAATGCGACCACTGGAAAAGCAATGAAACTTGCTGATATCAAAGAGGAAGATACTGTTAGAGCTGTATTTCCACAAGGTTCAAATATTACTTCACCCGCCCCTGGAAAAGTATCTGAAAATGCTACATCTTTAAAAGTGACTCCAAAATAAAAGCGAGCGGGCCTTTCTAAAAGGAACGCTTTTTTTATAGGAATTTGTGTCAGACTAATGAACTATTGTAAATTCTCTTGTTTTCAGACCTTAAAGTGTGTTAATTTTAATGTATTAATCACCTAGGAGGAGAATCATGAAAAAAGGGATTTTATTATCAATTTTGTTAGCTTTAGTATTAGTAATCAGCGCTTGTGGGGAAAGCGCGGAAGAAAAAGCAGCAAAAACACCACAAGGTAAATTTGTTCAAACAATGAAAAATGGGATGAATGTACCTGATCAATCTACATATACAACTTCTTTTGCTGTAAATGATATCAATGTTTCAAGCACCGACCCAAGTGCTCAAACGATGGGGATTTTAAAAGACATTAAGCTTTCTGTAACAACATCAACTGACAAGAAAGCAAACAAATCAGAAGCAAAATTCAATGTAACATCAACGAATAACTTACTACCAATTTCAATGGATTTAGATTTTTTAGTAGATAGTAAAACGGGAAATGCCTATATTCCACTTAAAACCATTGTAGAGCCAGATGCTTCTTTACTTAGTTATTTAGATCAAGCGACTGGTGGTATGTGGTCTAAAATTAACACCGACTACCCTGATCTAAAAAATAAATATCTTAGTACTGAAGAATTAACCAGTTCATTAACAGATCAACCAGAGGCAAAAACAGCTGTAGATACGAAAGAAATTGAAGCAGCGACGAAAGATTTAAACAAAAAAGCGATAAAATTAGTTGATACTTATTTCACGGGCTTAGAAAAAGATCGTTTTAAAGAAGCGGATGATGGTACTGTTAGCGTTACGATTAAAAACGCCGATATCGCGAACTTGATGAACCAAGTAGCTAAATTAATGGATGATGAAAAAGTAAAAGCAGATCTTAAAGTTATTGCAGAAAGCCAAGGTTCAGATGCAGTAACAGATTTTGATTCCACGTATACAGAAATGAAATCGAGTTTAACAGATGCTGCGAAAGAATTAAAAGAAAATAAAACGTACTTAATTAATAATAAACTTACTGTAAAATCAGGAAAAGAGAACAGCTTAGATACACTTACTCTTCAAACAAAAATAGAAGATAAATCTGATGCGAGCGCTCCTGAGTCTATTAGCTTTACGGTGAAAACAAAAGCAGAAGAATTTGTTCCAATTGAAGATTTTCCTACAAAAGATGAAGTTATTTCTAGCGAAGAGCTAAATAAAATCATCACAGATGTAACAGCAAAAATGTATGGCGGAATGGATATAAGTGGAACTAATTATTAATCAATCGAAAGACGCAGCGACTTAGGTCGTTGCGTTTTTTTGATTTTTATTTTGGCGCGGCTTTGTGGTATGATATGTAGAGAAAATGATGGACGGGTGAGGTAATGGAATTCGAATTGATAATGACAAGTGAAAGAGAGACAAGGCTTCGCGCAAAACAACTTGGTGAACAATTGACAGCTGGAGATGTGATTTTGCTTGAAGGTGATCTCGGCGCGGGTAAAACTACTTTTACCAAAGGTCTCGGTGAAGGTCTTTTGATTCCGCAAATGATTAAAAGTCCGACATTTACAATCATTCGTGAATATAAGAAAGGACGCTTGCCACTTTATCATATGGACGTGTACCGTTTGGAAGATGCTTCGGCGGATGAACTTGGTTTGGAGGAGTATTTCTACGGAGCAGGTGTAAGCGTGGTTGAGTGGGCGCAGTTTGTTCGCGAAGATTTGCCAGAAGAATACTTGGAAATTCAGCTTTTTCATATAGATGAGAATACGCGTAAATTGGTTGTGAAGCCAGTTGGAGAAAGATATGAGCAACTTGCAATGGAGGTTTTTGGGAAATGATACTTGGGATGGATACGTCTTCCGATACGATGGCGATAGCGCTTTTTAATGAAGGTGTCGTTATCGGCGAATATACAACGAATTTGAAAAAAAATCATAGTGTGCGGTTGCTTCCAGCGATTGCTGTTTTGATGGAAGAATGTGGAGTAAAACCTACTGACTTAGAAAAGATTGCTGTAGCAAAAGGTCCAGGGTCTTATACCGGGCTTCGTATTGGTGTAACAGTTGCGAAAACAATGGCTTGGGATGCAGGGATTCCGATTGTCGGGATTTCCTCTTTGGCACTTTTAGCAGAGAATGGTTTGTACTTTCCTGGAAAAGTGGTCGCGTTGATGGATGCGCGCCGTAGTAATGTATATGCGGGCGTTTATCAAGCAAGCGAAGGTGAAATGCAGAGTGTTATCGCGGACGGACATATTGCGTTAACTGAATTACTAGAACAATTCCTGTCTAGCGAGGAGCCCATTTTATTTGTCGGAACCTTAACAGAACAAATTTGTGTGACTGTGACGGAAGTCCTCGGTGAGCGGGCGGTTTTTGCGCAGGCAGATTATACTTACTCACGAGCTAGTTCTCTTGTAAAACTGGCAGAGAATTTAGACGGAGAACCGGCAGACAACTTTGTTCCTGATTATTTAAAACTGGCAGAAGCGGAGAGCAAATGGTTGGAATCGAGGGGTTCCGAGTGAGTTTGGATGAAGCCTTATTATTTCGGGAAGCAACCGTGACTGACTTGAAAAGTATTATGAATGTCGAAAATGCAGCATTCACGGTACCTTGGACGGAAGCAGCTTTTCGGAATGAATTTATTATTAACCAATACGCCTATTATTTACTTGCGATATATAAGGAACAAGTAGTAGGTTATGCGGGTGTTTGGCTCGTTTTAGATGAAGGACATATTACGAATATTGCGATTCATCCAGATTATCAAGGGAATCATTATGGTGAGGCGCTTTTGCGAGAAATGATTCGAGTTGCGAAAGAGCGTGGAGTTGTTCGGATGACGTTAGAAGTTCGCGTATCCAACGATGTAGCACAAGGGCTTTATAAGAAATTAGGATTTCAAGACGGCGCCATTCGGAAAAACTATTATCCGGATACGAAAGAAGACGCGCTAGTGATGTGGGTGGACTTATGAAAAAAAATACATTAATTCTTGGAATAGAATCTAGCTGCGATGAAACAGCTGCTTCTGTTGTAAAAAATGGCAATGAAATTATATCGAGTGTGGTGGCTTCTCAAATTGAGAGCCATAAACGATTTGGCGGGGTAGTTCCTGAAATCGCATCAAGACATCATGTGGAGCAAATTACGCTTGTGATTGAAGAAGCTTTAAAACAAGCAAATGTGACGATGGATGATTTAGACGGGATAGCTGTGACAGAAGGTCCAGGTCTAGTTGGTGCGCTGCTTATCGGTGTGAATGCGGCTAAAACGCTCGCTTTTATGCACAATTTACCTTTAGTTGGCGTGCATCATATTGCTGGCCATATTTATGCAAATCGTTTTGAAACTGAATTCAAATTTCCGCTACTTTCATTAGTTGTCAGCGGCGGTCATACTGAACTAGTTTTAATGAAAGCAGATAATGAGTTTGAAATTATCGGGGAGACAAGGGACGATGCAGCTGGTGAAGCTTATGATAAAGTGGCACGTACACTTGGTCTCGCATACCCAGGCGGCGTGCAAATTGATAAACTTGCCAAAGACGGCGAAGATACGTTTCATTTCCCAAGAGCGATGATGGATGAGGGTTCGTTTGATTTTAGTTTTAGTGGATTGAAGTCTTCCTTTATTAACACGCTTCATAATTTAAGGCAGCGTGGTGAGGAGCCAAATCCAAACGATATGGCGGCGAGTTTTCAAGCAAGCGTTGTGGATGTTTTAGTAAGCAAAACGATTCGTGCTGCTAAACAATACGATGTGAAACAACTGCTTCTTGCGGGAGGCGTGGCAGCGAACCAAGGTTTACGAGAACGCCTTATTCAAGAAGTAAAACTAGAGCTTCCAGAGACAGAACTGATTATTCCACCATTAGCCTTATGCGGAGACAATGCGGCAATGATTGCTGCTGCAGGGACTGTGAGTTTCTTACAAGGAAAACGTAGTGGTTTTGATATGAATGCGAATCCGGGATTATTGCTGGAAGATATATAAAAAGCGCGCGATTTTTCGTTCCGCACGCTTCGGACTGCAGTGAAAGTGAACTATTACTTTCGCTGCAGTCTATTTTTATTAGCTCAATTTTCTGGTTATGCCTCTAAAATACAACTTTCGCGCCAACTCTTTTTCTAAAGATACTTGCATGCTATAATTGTGATGCAAATAAGTTTATGGTGGTGCACCAGCCTTTTTCATCCAGAAAGTAGGTGGTGTTTATGTTGTTTTTTAGGCGTTACCTGGAAAGGATAAACGTGTGACTGTTTTCGAGAGTCTTACGCTGATGATTGCTTTTGCAGTCTTAGTCGTAACAATCATGAACAGCAAAAATGACAAAAAATAAAAACCACTCATAAGCCTGACAGCTAGTGGTTTTTAAATAAATCATATAAAAGGCTGTCACCATCTTAAATGGTGTTTGCGAGAGAGTCATGTTGTCGCATGGCTCTCTTTTCATTTATATAGTAACACATTTACTTATTACTTGCCAATTTTTTCCTTCCTAACAGATAGTATCTAGTTCCTAGAGGATAACTGCTTTTTACATCGTTTTATTTAAAAATTGGCGTACTTTTTCTTCGTATGTCTTTGGATCTACCGTGAATGCTTGACCGTGTTCTGCTCCTTTGACAATCCATTTTTCTTTATAGCTATTGGTAGCTTTATAGAGTTCGTCTACCATATTTGTAGGGACGAAAGCATCAGCATCACCGTGGATGTAAAAAATGGGTACGTCTGTTTTAGCGACCGCATCAACTGCACTTGCTTCGCTGAAAAAGAAACCTTCTTTGAATTTATTAATCAGACTAGCTGTTGGGATTATTGGGAATTTCGGTAAGTGGAACATGGCTTTTAGTTGATACGAAAGTTCGGCGTCCATCGATGTATAGCCGCAATCAGCGATAATACTTTTTACTTGTTTTGGTAGTTTTTCGCCGCTTGTCATAAGGACAGTGGAGCTACCCATGGACACGCCATGTAGTGCGATTTGAGTGTCCGTACCATTTTTGTCGATTACTTGGTCAATCCACTGCACATAATCTTTGCGTTCAGGCCAACCAAATCCAATATTTTCACCTTCGCTTTTGCCGTGCGCTCTAGCATCAGGCATTAAAACGTTGTAACCAAATTTTTCATGATACATTCGAGCGAGACCTGCCATTTCGACTTTACCGCTTTTACCGCGATAACCGTGGGCTAAAATGATGGTTGTGTTAGATGGTTTATCTGCTGCTAAATAAGTAGCAACAAGTTTCAAATCGTCTGCTGAGGTTTCTGTCCATTGCGTGAGATTTTGCTTTTCCATCCAAGCCACATTTTCTTCCCGGTTTTTCTTTGCTAGTTTGGCTGTGGCAGTGGTTTCGTCTGTTGTTGCAGTGTCATTCATGCTGGAATTGTCACGAGCTAAAGCATAACTATACAAGTAAAAACTTGCGCAAATAGTAATAATGACAAGTAAACCAACGATAATCGAACTAGAAATAATTAAAATCTTTTTCATTGTTTGCTCCTTTTTTTATGCAGATTACATGGATTCCAGTTCTTCGCTTATTTGTTCCCATTCTTCCATTAATTTCTCTCCGTCAGCTTTTACGGCGTCTAGCTCTTGAGTGATTTCAAGGGCTTTTTCATGGTCTTGGAAAACTTCTGGGTTCGTTAATTGAAGTTCAAGCTCGGCAATCTTTTCGTCCGTTGCTTCCATGGATTTTTCTACTTCTTCTAGTTTGCGTTTTCTTTGGCGAAGAAGTTTTTGTTGTTCTTTTTCTTCTTGATAGTTTAATTTTCGAACAGAGGAGGTCGCTTCCACTTGTTCGCCTTTTTTGCGTCGATCCTCGGCATCAAGTCGTGCCAGTTCTTTTTCTTCTGCTAATTTTTCTTGATAATAATCGTAATCTCCTAGGAAAACGGTCGCTTTTTCGGGCGCTAGTTCGACGATTTTAGAAGCAATTCGGTTAATAAAATAGCGGTCATGGGAAACGAA
The DNA here is from genome assembly GCF_000307025.1 of Listeria monocytogenes ATCC 19117. Lineage (GTDB taxonomy): Bacteria > Bacillota > Bacilli > Lactobacillales > Listeriaceae > Listeria > Listeria monocytogenes_B. The sequence goes on along the minus strand of NC_018584.1, from coordinate 2,154,216 downwards.
GAGAATCGTGCCTTCAAAATCAATTAAAGCTGCTTCTAAAACTTCTTTACTTTCAATATCTAAATGGTTGGTCGGTTCATCGAGAATAAGGACATTGGCTTCAAGTAAAGTGAGCTTAGCAAGGGCAAGTCGCGCTTTTTCGCCACCACTTAAAGACTGGACATTTTTTAATACATCATCATCTGAAAAAAGGAAATTACCAAGTGTTGTACGAACGTTTACTTCATTCAACTCTGGATAATCATCCCATAGCTCCATTAAAACAGTTTTGTTGGATGTCAGTTTGGCTTGTTCTTGATCGTAGTAGCCAATTTTCACGCCAGCACCGAAGTGGAATTCGCCACTTAAAGCTGGGATATCACGAATAAGCGTTTTAAGTAGAGTTGATTTGCCGATTCCGTTTGGACCAACGAGCGCGAGACTATCTTGGCGTTTCATTTCGAACGTTAGGTTGGAAGCAATGCGCTTATCTTTTGCGTAACCAATGCTTAGCTGATCTACCATTAAAACATCTTTACCTGTTTGTTTTTCAAATTGGAAACCAAAATGCGCTGCTTTTTCATCACCTTGCGGGCGACCAAGCACATCCATTTTTTCTAATTGTTTTCTTCTACTCTGAGCTCGTTTTGTTGTCGATGCGCGGACAATATTTCTAGCAACAAAATCTTCTAGTTTGGCAATCTGTTTTTGTTGTTTATCGAACTCTTTCCACATTTGTTCTAGTTTCGCTTGTTTTTGATTAACGAATGAACTGTAATTTCCTTTGTAGTGATCAATTTTGGTTCGGCTGATTTCGTATACTTGATTCACGACTTTATCAAGGAAGTAGCGGTCATGGGATACGATGAGTAACGAACCATGATAATTTTGTAAATAGGTCTCGAGCCACGCTAGTGTTTCGATATCTAAATGGTTGGTGGGCTCATCAAGAACAAGAATATCTTGTTTAGCAAGCAGTAATTTGGCTAAAGCAAGCCGCGTTTTTTGGCCACCACTTAGAGAAGCGATTTCTACTTCATAATCTTCTGGATAAAAACGCAATCCATTTAAAACAGAACGGATTTCTGCTTCGTAAGTATAGCCGCCACTTTCTTTAAAAGTATGTTGTAACGTATCATAATCCGTCATCAGTGCTTGGTATTTTTCTGGATCATTATAGAGTTCCGGTTCACCGAGACGAAGCTCCATTTTGCGCAAATCAGCTTCCATTCTGCGCAGTGAATCGAATACACTAAGCATTTCATCCCAAATGGTTTTAGAAGATTCTAGCCCGGTATTTTGAGCCAAATAGCCAATTTCCACACTTTTTGGTTTGGAAATAGTTCCGCCATCATAACTCATTTTGCCGGCGATAATTTTAAGTAAAGTGGATTTTCCTGCACCATTTCGCCCAACTAGAGCGATTCGGTCACCTGTTTTAACTTCTAATTTAATATTATCTAAAATAACTTCTGCACCGAAGAATTTAGAAATTTGCTGAACTTGTAATAATATCATAATCTCTCTCCTCGAACGTTCTCCCTACTAGTTTATCTTAAAAGCTAAGTAATCGCAATGAGATAGCCAAGACAGCTTGAATAAAAAAGATTGTGAAAACACTCGCATTATTTGTGATTTTAGCGTAGAATATAAAAAGAGGACTGTACCGGATATTTTGCGGGACAAAACCTTACTTGAAAGATATGAGCAAAAAGTTTGTGCATTCCTTGTGAAATGTTTATAGTATATAAGCAAGCATGTGAAAGGAAGTACAGTTCACAATAGCTTCAACTTCAGAAAAAATTAAAAGAAGAAGGGACAGAAGGCATGATGGAGGAAACAACTAAAATTCCACAAGCGACAGCAAAACGCTTACCATTATATCATCGTTACTTGAAATACTTAGATGAGTCAGGTAAGGAACGAGTATCATCTGCGGAATTAAGTGAAGCGGTGAAAGTTGATTCAGCGACTATTCGACGTGATTTTTCGTACTTTGGCGCATTAGGTAAGAAAGGATACGGGTATAACGTTTCTTACATACTCGACTTTTTCAGCAAAACACTTAGCCAGGACAAACAGACAAATGTTGCACTAATCGGTGTAGGTAACCTAGGTACAGCATTATTACATTATAATTTCATGAAAAATAATAATATCAAAATCGTTGCTGCATTTGATGTAGATCCAGCGAAAGTAGGTAGTGTTCAACAAGATATTCCAATCTATCATTTGAATGATATGGAAGAAATTGTTCGTGAAAACGGTGTGGAAGTAGTTATTCTGACAGTTCCAGCTGACGAAGCACAAGTAACGGTAGATCGTTTAATTGAAGCAGATGTAAAAGGTATTCTAAACTTTACACCAGCTCGTATCAGTGTTCCGAAACAAGTTCGTGTGCACCATATCGATCTTACAACGGAATTACAAACGTTAATCTATTTCCTGGAAAATTATCCAGCGAAAACAGAATAAAAAAACCTGTAGAAGGTAAGCAACACTTACTTTCTACAGGTTTTTTTACGTCTTTTAAGTCCAGTGATAATCAGACCGATGCCAATACCAAAATCCATTAATGTCATGATAATTAGTATACATGCAAGCACATCATAACCATAATCAGCCACACGAACAACAACAAAATATACAAATACAAGACCAAGTGCAAAATATAAAAAACTTTGCTTTATTAATGAATTTTTCATATTATCCCCCAATAATTCCAAGACTCAAAAGCAAAACAATCGTATTCATTAAAATATGGGCACCCATCGAAACAACAATCCGTTTTGTTTTCGTATAAAGGAAACAAAGAATTAGTCCGATGACAAAATAAGTAAGTAAGAAAGAAATATCTCCGTGAAGTAATCCAAAGAAAAGCGAACTAATAACTGCGGCCACATGAATATTCGTCACATTACTTAGCCCACCAAAAATCACTTTTCGAAAGACAAGTTCTTCCAAAATCGGTCCCAAAATAGAAATAAAGATCAAGAAAATAGGTGCAGCTTTAGTCAAATCAACAAGTAACTCCGTATTGGCAGAATTACTTAACTCCCCTGAAATCATCGTAATAATAACACTACAAATAATTTGTGCCACATATAAGCCAATGACTCCTCCGACAATCCACACAATACTTAGAAGCGGCTTTGTTTTTTCACCAATTTCGATTTTATTTTCTTTTGGCTTTCTGTAAAGCATCGGAATAATAATTGCAAGTGATAAAAGATTAGAGAATATCGACCAAATAACCATTCCATAAGATGCGGTGCTCTCTGCTGAAAGTGATGTTGTACTTAGTAAAATATGTTGAACAATCGGAATCCCAACAGATGCAGAAAATAGTAATAATAAATAAACTAAAACAATCGTAATATAACGCTTAGCCAAAAAATACGCATCCTTTCTATAAAAAACATTGGCTAAATTGCTTCAAATAAGCGGAAATAGCTCTTCTTATTGTACTCGTTATGAAGCTTTACCGCAAATAAGAATTCTTCTATTTTTTTAAACGTTTTTGCTTGCATTTTTTATTCAGTTTGGTATCATAATAACTGTATTAGCACTCTAATGTGCCGAGTGCTAAAATGAAAAATGTAATTATATCAGAGGAGGTCATTTACATTGTTAAAACCATTAGGAGATCGTGTTGTAATTGAAGTACTTGAAGCAGAGGAAAAAACAGCGAGCGGAATTGTATTACCAGACTCTGCCAAAGAAAAACCGCAATCAGGGAAAATTGTTGCAGTCGGTTCAGGTCGTGTGCTAGATAACGGCACAAAAGAACCACTTGAAGTTGCAGAAGGTGACACGGTTATCTTCGCAAAATACTCTGGAACAGAAGTGACGTATGAAGGAACTGACTATCTGATTTTACGTGAAAGTGACATTTTAGCAATTACTAAATAATTAAAAAAAGAAATAATCGGAGGGAAATATAAAATGGCAAAAGATATTAAATTTAGTGAAGATGCTCGTCGTGCCATGTTACGTGGTGTCGACCAATTAGCAAACGCAGTAAAAGTAACACTTGGCCCAAAAGGTCGTAATGTTGTTTTAGAAAAAAAATTCGGTTCTCCGTTAATTACAAATGATGGGGTAACGATTGCAAAAGAAATCGAATTAGAAGACCCATTTGAAAATATGGGAGCAAAACTTGTATCTGAAGTTGCTTCTAAAACCAATGATGTTGCTGGGGACGGAACTACAACAGCTACCGTTTTAGCGCAAGCAATGATTCAAGAAGGCTTGAAAAACGTAACAGCTGGAGCAAATCCAGTAGGCGTTCGCCGCGGTATCGAAAAAGCCGTAGCAACAGCTATCGAAGAATTAAAAGCTATTTCTAAACCAATTGAAAGCAAAGAGTCTATCGCTCAAGTTGCTGCTATTTCTTCTGGTGATGAAGAAGTTGGTAAATTAATCGCAGAAGCAATGGAACGAGTTGGTAACGACGGCGTTATCACTATTGAAGAATCCAAAGGCTTTGCAACAGAATTAGACGTAGTAGAAGGTATGCAATTCGACCGCGGCTACACTAGCCCATACATGGTGACTGATTCTGACAAAATGGAAGCTGTTCTTGAAAAACCATACATTTTAATTACAGACAAAAAAATCAACAACATCCAAGAAATCTTACCAGTTTTAGAACAAGTTGTTCAACAAGGTCGTCCAATGTTAATCATTGCGGAAGATGTTGAAGGGGAAGCTCAAGCAACTCTTGTACTAAACAAACTTCGCGGAACATTCAACGTAGTAGCCGTGAAAGCTCCTGGTTTTGGTGATCGTCGTAAAGCAATGCTAGAAGATATTGCTATTTTAACAGGCGGACAAGTCATCACAGAAGACCTAGGCTTAGAACTAAAAACAGCAACAGTTGATCAACTTGGAACAGCGAACAAAGTAGTTGTAACAAAAGATGATACAACAATCGTAGAAGGAGCAGGCGATTCCACACAAATTAGCGCTCGCGTAAACCAAATCCGTGCGCAAATGGAAGAAACTACTTCTGAATTTGATAGAGAAAAATTACAAGAACGTTTAGCAAAACTTGCAGGTGGGGTAGCTGTTGTCAAAGTCGGCGCTGCAACTGAAACAGAGCTAAAAGAACGTAAATTACGTATTGAAGATGCGCTTAACTCTACTCGCGCAGCTGTAGAAGAAGGTATCGTAGCTGGTGGTGGTACTGCTCTTGTAAGTATTTACAATAAAGTAGCAGCACTAGAAGCAGAAGGTGACGTAGAAACTGGTATCAACATCGTGCTTCGTTCCCTAGAAGAACCAGTTCGCCAAATCGCGCATAACGCTGGACTTGAAGGTTCGGTTATCGTTGAACGCTTGAAACACGAAGCAGTTGGCGTTGGTTTCAACGCAGCTAATGGCGAATGGGTAAACATGATTGACGCTGGTATTGTGGATCCAACAAAAGTAACACGTTCCGCACTACAAAACGCATCATCTGTTGCTGCACTTCTATTAACTACAGAAGCAGTCGTAGCAGACAAACCAGACGAAAACGGCCCAGCAGCTGTTCCTGATATGGGAATGGGTGGCATGGGCGGCATGATGTAAGGTTAACATCAGCTGACATTTTTAAAAGATCTCTGGATTTTCCAGGGATCTTTTTTATTATGATTTTATAGCAGAATATTTTCAAGAAGTTAATAGAGGAGTATACTTTAAAAAATTTTTATCAGAGCCAAATCATCTTGTATGAGGTAATAAATTGGCCATTTTTTGTGAAAAAAACCACAAATTATGTTTTACACAAAAGTCCGAGGGTACTGGTATACATGTATGGTGAAAAATTTGAGGAGGGATTTTTAATGTGTACGTCAATAACTTATACAACGAAGGATCACTATTTTGGAAGGAATTTCGATTATGAACTTTCTTACAAAGAAGTTGTGGTTGTTACGCCGAAAAATTACCCGTTCCATTTTCGCAAGGTAGAGGATATAGAGAAGCATTATGCACTTATTGGTATTGCTGCTGTGATGGAAAACTACCCGTTGTATTACGATGCTACCAATGAAAAAGGCCTTAGTATGGCAGGACTCAATTTCTCAGGAAATGCGGATTACAAGGATTTTGCAGAAGGTAAGGACAATGTAACGCCATTTGAATTTATTCCGTGGATTCTTGGTCAATGCGCTACTGTAAAAGAAGCAAGAAGATTACTTCAGAGAATCAATCTCGTGAATATTAGCTTTAGTGAAAATTTGCCGCTATCTCCTTTACATTGGTTGATGGCTGATCAAAACGAATCTATTGTAGTGGAATGTGTGAAAGATGGACTTCACATTTATGATAATCCTGTTGGCGTGTTAACAAATAATCCAACATTTGATTACCAACTATTTAATTTAAACAATTATCGCGTTCTTTCGAGTGAAACTCCAGAAAATAATTTTTCCAACGAGATTGATTTGGATGCTTATAGTCGTGGGATGGGCGGAATCGGCTTACCTGGCGATTTATCTTCTATGTCTCGTTTTGTGAAAGCAACTTTTACCAAATTGAATTCTGTTTCAGGTGATTCTGAATCAGAAAGCATTGGCCAATTTTTCCATATTTTAGGCTCGGTGGAACAACAAAAAGGTCTTTGTGATGTTGGTGGGGAAAAATACGAGCACACCATTTATTCCTCATGTTGCAATATCGATAAAGGAATTTATTATTATAGAACATACGGAAACAGTCAAATTACTGGTGTGGATATGCACCAAGAGGATTTAGAGAGCAAAGAACTAGCTATTTATCCACTCGTTAATGAGCAACAACTAAACATTGTTAATAAATAACTGTGAGGCTATGACAAGAAATTCTCTTGTCGTAGTTTTTTTGTGTAAAAAAACCAAAACTTGTCAGATGAAAAACAACTTTGGGACCGAAAAGCTAAGTTATCATTTCTTATTCCTTGTTATAATAAAAGAAAAGGAGATGCACTTGCTATGAGAGAAAATTCCATTATTGGTCGAATTATTGCATTTTGTGCAATTTGCTTTGCATTTTTTAACCCGAAAACAGTGACTTATTGGCTAGGAGTACGCGCAGAATCCGGTCCAGCTTGGTATCTCACTACAGTTGTCGCATGCGGTATTGCGGTTTTCGTATTGATCGATTTAATCAAAAAAATAAAACGAAGAAAAACGGCAGAATGAAAGTTTTCGTGGTATACTACTAGAAAAACGACTAGGAGAACGCCATGAACTGGACACGTATAAGTAGTATTGTAATAGTTGGTTTTACAGCAATAGGAGCAATTTATGGTGGATTATCCATGGTTTTCATGCCAAGTGGTGGTTTGCTATCTCTTTCAACTGGATTACTTGATGGTTCACCGTTCGTGGATTATTTAGTACCAGGCATATTTTTATTCGTATTTGTTGGATTATTCCATTTAGCAGCACTCATTTATTTGCTGAAAAAATTACCACGAACGAAAGAAGTCATGTTCGCAGCAGCGGCCGTGCTCGCAGTTTGGATGATTGTACAGTTACTGATTATCGGCTATGTATTTATTTTACAAATTATCTTTTTAGTTGTCGCAGCAGTAGAAATGTTTTTAGCGATACAATTAAAAAAACAGCAACGGTGAAATAGAATTTAGTTAGGCTATTTTTTTCCTGAATTTAAGGGAGATAGATAGCCTAACTTTTTAGCTTTAGAAAACATAATTTATAAGCGCGAATGTAAATAAAAAATCCTTCCACAAAAGAAGGATTTTTTCAGTTATTTCTGTTGTTCTTTCAATAAATCACGAATTTCTTTTAAGTATTCCTCAGTTGGAGGTACTGGCGTTTCTTCCACCGTTTGCTCTTTTTTCTTAATAAAACTAGTAAGTACCTTGACGAAAATAAAAATGGCAAAAGCGATGATGACAAAGTCAACGATGGACTGGATGAAAGCACCGTACTGAATAACGGATTTACCAACTTTGAAACTTAAATCTGTAAAATCAAGACCACCAAGTAGTACACCGACAAGTGGCATAATGATGTTATCTACTAAAGATGAAACAATTTTACCGAAAGCAGCCCCGATAACTACCGCTACAGCAAGGTCTAGAACATTCCCTTTTAACGCGAAGTCTCTAAATTCTACTAACATTTTTTTCATGAAAATTCACCTCCCACTTCCCAGTATAAACAATCTAACTGCGATGTGAAAGCAACTGAACTTATTTTAGCAATAAACTGCCTATGTATAGCGTTGGCGCCATTAATGCGTAGCCAATAATAATAAATGTGAGCGTACGAAGCCAGAAAGAACGAAGAATAGTAGGTTTCCATTTTGCTAGAAGTGCTTGAATCCACATCGTGATGAGCGTAACAAAGGCAAACATGAAAAACAATTCGATATAACGAAGCATAGGTAAAACCTCCTTTTCTATCACTATGCCATAATCGTAGCATCATTTGCAATAGGAAATGAGCCGATTATTTCCATTCAATTGTTGCACATGATAAGTTAAAAAGAGTAAAACCGTTCGTTCGAAAAAGGAGTAGCAAATGAAATTATTGAAAAGGGTCAGTTTTTTTCTCATTATACTATATCTATTAATCGTGCCAGTTCAGCATGTTTCTGCACATGCTTACTTGGAAAATTCGAATCCGGCCGATCAATCTCATATTCAAACCGCACCCGAAAAAGTAACGCTTGTTTTTAATGAAGAAATTGAAGCGGATTTCCCTTTAATAGAAGTCAAAGATTCTAGTGGGAAACAAGTGGAAACCGGGAAAACCACTGTTTCTAAAAAGAATAATCATATGGTTGAAGCATCTCTACCGACTGATTTGAAAGCAGATGTCTATTCTGTTTCATGGCGGGTTGTGTCAGCGGATGGACATGCGGTTACGGGGATCATTTCTTTTAAGTTAGGCAATACGAAAGCGACGTTCCAAGCAGCGGAAGTTCCCTCAAGTGGAGCGGACTTGCAAATTAGTTCGATTCAAAAAGCCGTTTTATACATAGGTTTTTCGCTGTTTATCGGCGTACTTCTTTTTGGATTAGGTCTTTATCCACGAAAAGAACAGATAACAGAAAAAATTTCTGGACGTTTGAAAAAAGTAACTTGGATAGCGCTAGCACTTCTGGGTGTGGCTCTCTTCATGCAACTTTTCATACAAACAAGTATCACAACGGGCGTTTCCATCAGTGAAAGTTTTGGACCGAGTAAGTTAGCTGCGTTCTTGACTACGAAAACAGGGTATATTTGGATCAGTGAACTTATCGTATGGCTTCTACTTGCCATTTTTACTATCATGATGTTCTTTAAAAAGAAACAATGGAGCTGGTTCGCGCTTTTGACCGAGAGTGCATTAATCGGATATTTGATTTTTGCGAAGGCTCAGAATGGACACGCCGCAGCCAGTGCCGATAAAATAGTAAGTATCAGCGCTGATATGCTTCATATGATTGCTGCAAGCGTTTGGGTTGGCGGGATTTTAGTGCTTTTATTCGTATTACCTCGGACTGGGAAAGCGCGCGAAGTTTGGAGCCGCTTTGCGATTGTAGCAATCATTGCAGTCGCCTCCATCTTAGTCAGCGGCCTATTAATGGCAGTGATGAATATCGGACAAATGGCCAATTTATTTACAACCAATTACGGCAAAATACTTCTTTTCAAAATTGGCTTATTTTTACTAATGGCACTACTAGGGCTTGGTCATTACATTTATATCAAACTCAAAAACCAACGATTGCCATTTAAAACCATTTTGATGGAACTTATCATTGGGACGATTATCCTTGTTGTCGCAAGTGTTTTAACCAACGTACAAACACCGCCACCGCCTGCTCCGAAAGCATTTGATGAAACAATTGCAGCAGAAGGCGAAAAAGCAAAAATCAATTTACGAGTGGAACCAGCGACCGTTGGACAAAACCAGTTTATCATCACTTTTACTTCAGCAGATGGTTCTGCCAAAACAGATTTTGAACAAGTGACGATTACAACAAAATCTACTAAAACAGATGAAAAATCAACTTTCCAAGCCAAACTTGCAAATGATACGCAATACTTTGCGGAAGGGCTATATATTAATCAAACCGGCAAGTGGGAAATTACGGTTCATGGTTTAACAAAAGATTTCACAGATATAAATCAAACATTTACAACCAATATTACACAGTAAAGGGGAAAAATAATGAAAAAAATTATCAGCTCCATCGTCGTTTTATTAGCTGTCTTTATCATTCCGTTTCAAGCGAGCGCACATGTTTCTGTATTACCGAGCGAATCGACCGTAGACTCCTGGGAAACCTACACAATGAAAGTACCGTCAGAAAAAGATGTCGCCTCTAAAAAAATCGTTTTAAAAGTAGAAAAAGGCGTATCATTCGAATCTTATGAACCAGTGCCAGGCTGGACAACGACAGTAGATAAGAAAAATGGCACAGTAACATGGCAAACAGAAGGCAACGGAATTGAAAAAGGCCAATTCCAGCGCTTTAGTTTTATCGCTAAAAATCCAAGTGAAGAAGGCGAAATTGCTTGGAATGCCTATCAATATTATGAAGATGGCTCCATCGTTGAATGGGTTGGCGCAGAAGATTCCGAGACACCACATGCTACCACAAAAATTGTCAAAGAGTCTTCCAAATCCGCAACTGGCTCGCACGGAGAAGTAGTTGCGGGAGCGGAGAACACAGCAGGGGATACAAGCAGTACTGGAGATAATACGATTTTATTATGGACCGCAGTAGCTATCAGCGTTATTGCGCTTATCACGGGCATTCTTGCTATTTTAAGCCGAAAAAAATAACTTCAAAGGAGTAAGCAGATGGAACGGAAAATCATGCATTTAGCTGTAGGTAAGCCGAAAGAACTTAACCTTTCAAATAACAAACGGATGATGACGGGAATCGAAAAAAAGCTTGTACAATCCGCCAGTCTAACCACTACCGGTTTTGAAAATGACGCACCGCATAATTTGAAGTATCACGGTGGTCCGGATCGTACGGTTTGTATTTATCCATACGAACATTACGCGAAATGGGCAGCAATGTTTGGCGAAGAGCTACAAGTAACTGCTTTTGGTGAAAATCTCATCACTACGAATATGTTGGAAAGTTCTGTTCAAATTGGCGATAAATTCCAGATTGGCGAAACCGTTATCCAAATAACGGAAGCCCGAAATCCATGTAGTACAATTGAAAAGTTCAATGGAATCCCCAATCTCTATAAAGCAATTCACAAAACTGGACTTACTGGATACCTATGCCGAACGATTACTCCTGGCATTATACATGCAACGGATGAAATCAAACAAATTCACCAAGAATCACACGGCGTAACAGTAGCCTTTTGCCACGATAAAGTTTTGCATAAAAATGGGACAAAAGAAGACTTAGAACGCATTTTGGCGGTAGAAGCCTTATCTGAACGTTACCGTAACCAAGTCGAAAAACAAATAAAAAAGTGATAGCATCATTCGCTATCACTTTTTATATTTTCATCAGCCAGTTCTTTTTTTCGTAGTGCCAAAAATTGCTCTACGACCGCAATTTCTTCTTTGGTTAAATCTGGCGTATCTGCAATTAATTGGGTAATCTTGCTTGCTCTTTGTGTGCTAGAAGTAGTAGCTTTCTTAGCGCGGAAAAAGTTCGTTATCGTACTAGTTATCATCCCGATAAACGCTATCCCAAACAACATCATAATCGATGCCAAAATCCGCCCAATCGGAGTCACTGGAACGATATCACCGTACCCAACTGTTGTCGCAGTCACAATCGCCCACCAAAGCGCATCAGGATAATTGTTTATTTCAGGTTCGATAAATACCATCGGAACAGGAATTATAATCACAAGTAACACAAAAATCATTAAAAATCGATTTAAACCATTAGAACGGAAAAAGCTATAAATCGGTACAATATACCGTCTCCCCATCGCAGTAATACTTAATAGATGGACAAAACTAACAATCCGAGCCGCTCTAAATCCACCGTAAAATGGAATGATTGCAATGAGTTGAAACGGATGCGTTTTTACATAATGCCATTTATTATCAGCACGATAAAGTCGAACCAGATAATCTAGCGTAAAAATCACCCAAATAATCCAATTTAAAATAAATGTAAAGCTGTTTCTGTACGGTAATAGGGCAAGGGAAAGCACTATGAGAATAAGCATAAAAGTCTCATAAATCATTTTTCTCTTTGTTTTATCCAAGTTATCCACCTCGTTTGACTTATACTCTCACTTATTTTAGCATAAAACGACGCAAAAGCCGTAAACAAATAAAAAAGCTGACAACAAAAAGTTGCCAGCCGTGTTCGTTATTTTATTCGTAGTCGATTGCTTTTACTTCTTGATGCCAGTAAGCATAAGTAGCAAAGTAGCGCGAACAACATCGTAATAATCAAGCTATGGGCAAGCGCGATATACAAGTTCACTCCTGTATAAACAGACAGCGCCCCAGTAACGGCTTGAAGTGCAATAAACACAAGCGACAACACCATGCTAAAAGTAAGCACGCGGTATCTTCTGTAATCCCGGAACACAAGCCAAGTTACATACAGCAACCAAACAATTAAAATAAATGCGGCTAACCGGTGGAAATACTGCACATAATCTTGTACTGAAGTAGGCATAATAAAGTGCCCATTTTCAAAAGGCCAAACCGGAACGGCCATACTTGCTTTTTCGTGGCGTACAAGTGCACCAGTATAAACGGCTAAGTACGTGTAAATCGTTAGTGCATAAATATTAATACGTAATTTCGTCCCCATCACGAGGTTTCTGGCATCGAATTTCCGGTCTACCTCAAAAATCATCAAGGCAAGCAATACAATCGAAGCATAACAAATGATCGAAATTCCAAAGTGTAGCGCCATGATATACGGATTTTGTCCCCAAACAACAGCCGCCATTCCCATTAACGCTTGAATAATTAGAAACAGAACCGCAATAATCGCAAGTGGTTTTGTTTCGCGACGATTTTTCATATAAATCCAAGCACAAATTGCTAAAACAATAACAAAAATCGAACTGATTCCCGTCGTCATTCGGTGCATGAATTCAATTAATTTTTCCGGAGTAACATCTGTTAAACGAACTAACTGCCCATTACATAGAGGCCAACTATTACCGCAGCCATCAGCTGAACCAGTTTTCGTTACGAGCGCTCCGCCAAACACAACGACCGTCATACAAATAATCGTTAGTACGGACCAAACTTTCAAGAATTTTTTCATTATCTACCAATCTCTCCTTTAGATGCGTGTGAGATTTTACTAAAATTTGTGTCTATGTATAAGTTCATGAGTACACATCAAACTAATTGTAGCGTGTTTATTTGAAGAAGTAAAGCGTACAAGACTAAAGCCGATTTATTGACAAAAGGGGCGTATTTTTCACATAATAAGGGTATAAGATATCTATCAGTTCGCAATCACTGGTTTATATCAGCAAGTGTTAGGGGGAGAAAAAGTGAATCAGATAGAAAAGACTGGGGAGTTATCGGCGAGTAGATTTACTGTCCGTGATTTTACCGAGCTTGTGAAAATTGGTATCGTGAATTCCAATACGATTACTGCTTTTACAGGAATGTGGTTAGCCTTTCAGTTAAATGGAATTTCTTTTATTCAAAATGTAGACGTGATATTTTTTACTATCGTCGGTTCAGCACTTATCGTAGCTGCTTCGGGCGCTTTTAACAATGTCATCGACCGTGATATTGACGGAATTATGGAAAGAACAAAAAACAGACCAACAATGACCGGGAAAATTTCTGGTAAGCGTGCACTAATGGTTGCGCTTGTGCTAGGTGTTGTCGGTACAATTATGTTATTTATGACAACTTGGCAAGCAGGAGTTCTTGGCGTTATCGGGGTCTTTTTGTATGTAGTCGTTTATTCGCTATATGCAAAAAGAAAACTAGTTAGTAATACTGTAATTGGTAGTTTTTCAGGCGCTGTCCCGCCGCTGATTGGTTGGTTTGCAGTCGAACCATCATTTAGCATCGTACCAATCATGCTGTTTCTCGTAATGTTTTGTTGGCAACCGCCGCATTTTTATGCGATTGCGATTAAACGGAAAGAGGAATACGCAGCTGCTGGAATTCCAATGTTACCAGTAGTAAAAGGCATTGAACGTACAAAGAAAAGCATGTTTTTCTGGGTGATTTTATTAACTATCCTACCGTTCTTTATGTTTGAACTAGGCATCGTTTATGTTGTTTTAGCAACGTTACTGAATATCGGTTGGTTAGCACTTAGTATTTACGGCTTTAAAATGGAAGATAGTATTAAATGGGCTAAATGGATGTTCGTTTACTCATTAAATTACATGACAATTTTATTCGTAGCAATGGTAGTTATTTCGATTTTCTTATAAAAATAAAAAACAATTACGAAGAAGCGTGCAATACGCGTTTCCTTGTAATTGTTTTTTTTATGATTTTTAAAGCTTTTCAAATGATAATAGTATTGGTAAAATGAAAGTTACATCAAGAAAACAAAATACTGCCGAGGAGGGCAAAATGTGAAGTTTATAATGCGAGTAGCTGTGCTATTAATCATTTGCCTGTTCATTGGATACAACACAGATCTTTTTTTTAGTAAATCAGTAGAGAAAAATACAGCCGAAGATACGGCAACAAAGTCTAATTTTCCTGATAATAAAAAAACAACGAATGAAAATCCGAAACAAGTGCAAGATAGTTCCAGCTTGGCAAGATTTATTAATAAAAACGTAAGTGAATTAAAGAAAGAGTTTGGGGACCCGGTGCGTGTAGACAAAACAGCATACGGTTACGATAATTACATTTATAGTCAACCAGGAACAAGCTATATGCAAGTAGGTGTAACAAAAAATATCGTGCAAACCATTTATGCGCTAGGACAAGATTTAAATGTCATGCCATATACGATTGGTATGTCCACTGAAAAAGTATTTACCGATGCCAATTTGCAATCGGAAATATCCTTCAACTATAAAGACAGCTATTATAAATTCGAACTTTCTGAGGAAGACTTAAATGCCCGTCCGATTGTTAACATTGGAAGTGGCGTTTATGCGCAACTTAATTTCGATAAATTTAAGTCAAAACTGATTAGTGTTCGTTACCTCAATAAATTATCCTTCGTCAAAATGCGCCCCTATGAATTATCTTACCAAGGTGAAATTTATGAAGAAAAGTTGACGCCAGCAGATTGGAATGCAATTGATGATGCTTCTAGTAAACAAGTGCTAGAAATCACTAATGTTATTCGTGATCGATACGGAATAGAAGAAGTAGCTTGGGACGAGTCTGTTGCGAAAGTTGCATATGGACATAGTGTTGATATGAAGAAAAATGATTATTTTGACCATACTTCACCGACACAAGGAGATCTAAGCAAACGACTTAGTAAAGGGGACGTCAAATATACTAAAGCTGGTGAAAATATCGCCTATAACTATGTCGATAGTGCAGCAGCAGTAGAAGGTTGGCTCAACTCTAAAGGACATAGAGAAAATCTACTAGATGGTTCATATACCTATATGGGTGCGGGAACATATCGAAAATACTATACGCAAAATTTTATTATTAAATAATAGTTCTATGGTATAATAAAAAAGTAAGTTATATGGAGGTGGCTAGATTGCTCGCTACAATGGAAAATATGGCGCTACTCGATTTATCAGATGAGCTTGCTAGCATGATTCTAAACTCCGAGGAAGCGCAAAATTATAAACTTGCTAAGGAAGCGTTGCTAAATGACGCTACTTCACAAAAAAATATTCGTCAATTCATACGAATAAAAGAACAATACGAGGAAGTGCAGCGGTTCGGCCGGTATCATCCTGACTATAAAGAAGTAACCAGAAAGACTCGTGCTTATAAACGCGAAGTCGATATGGATCAAAATGTGGCAGCTTTTCGCCGGGCAGAGATGGATTTACAATCTCTCTTGGACGAAATCAGCCTGCTTCTCGCAAGTGCAGTTTCAGAGAATATCAAAGTACCAACTGGTAATCCGTTTTTTGAAACAAAATCTGCTTGTTCTACAGGTGGATGTGGCAGCGGGGGAGGCTGCGGTTGTTCAGCGTAAAGCTTATCCTAAAAAGAAGGGGCTTAAACAATGGAAAATGATAGACAAGCTATCGTCGTTTGGATGAATCATCTTAAACAAGTTAGATCTTTGAAGCGATTTGGAAATGTGCATTATGTATCGCGCAAGTTGAAATATGCGGTATTATATTGTGATATGGCTGAAGTAGAAGATATCTCTAACAAAGTTTCTCGTTTTCATTATGTGAAACGCGTGGAAATGTCTTTCCGTCCGTTCTTAAAAACAGAATACGAATCCAAAAAAGAAATGATGTACGAACACAAAAACGAAGATGTGCAAATCAGTATCTAACCAAAACGGCAAGACTATCTCAACTAGTCTTGCTGTTTTTTTGCTTCTATTTGTGATAAAGTAAAAAAGACATTGAAGTAAAGGTTGTGCAAAAACATGAGAGTCATTGCAGGAGAACGAAAAGGACACGCTCTAAAAGCTGTTCCAGGAAACAATACGAGACCAACAACAGATAAAGTAAAAGAATCCTTATTTTCGATTATTGGTCCCTTTTTTGACGGGGATATGGTGCTTGATTTATTTGCTGGCAGTGGTGGGCTTGGAATCGAAGCGTTGAGTAGAGGTGCCGAACGAGCTGTTTTTATTGACCAAGCAGCGCTCGCAATTAAAACAATCCGCCAAAACTTAGAAGGATGCCATTTTACAGAGCGTGCGGAAGTATACCGAAATGATGCCGAACGAGCACTCAAATTACTCCATAAAAATGAGTGGAAATTCGACCTTGTTTTCTTAGATCCACCATATAAAAAGCAACAATTAGAAAAATTACTAGTAACTTTAGAAAAATTAGAATTAGTTAACGAAAATGGAAGAATTATTTGCGAGCATGACAAAGAAGCAATCATGCCAGATACAATCGGTAAATTCGAGAAAATCAAATCAGTTTCTTATGGAATTACTGTTTTATCTATATTTGAATTTCAGGAGGCGTAGAAATGGGTGACAAAATTGCCGTTATTCCCGGGACATTTGATCCGATTACGAATGGGCACTTAGACATTATTGAACGGGCAGCGAAGATTTTTGATGTGCTGTATGTTTCCGTTTTAAACAACTCATCCAAAAAACCACTTTTCACGATAGAAGAGCGGATGGAAATGATTAGACAAGTAACCGCTCATTTGCCAAATGTTCAAGTGGAAAGTGCGAGCGGATTGACTGTTGATTATGCTGCTACGCGCGGGGCTACTGCAATTGTCAGAGGGCTTCGAGCGGTGAGTGATTTTGAATACGAGATGCAAATTGCTTCGATGAACCGAACGCTCAATGCGGAAATCGAAACTTTTTTTGTCATGACTAATACGAAATATTCTTTTTTAAGTTCCAGTATGGTAAAAGAAGTGGCGCAGTATCAAGGTGATATCAGCGAACTTGTTCCTGAAATAGTGAACGAACAAGTACAAGCAAAATTTAAGTAAGTGGGAGATGGACAGAAAATGCGTAAAGAGTGGAAAAAAATAACGGCGATAGTGCTGTTAATTATTATTATAGCGGGCTTTTTTATTCCAGTTCCGTATTATATTTCAAAACCTGGTGGTACGGAAGAACTTGCTCCACTCGTTACAGTTGATGACCATCCAAATAAAAAAGACGGTTCGCTCAGTCTAGTGACAATTGCAATGGGAAAAGCGAATATTTATACATATATGACCGCTAAATTTTTGCCATATCATGAGTTAGAAAAAGATAGCGATATCAAATACGAGAATGAAAGCGACGAAGAATATAACGTTCGCCAAATGCAAATGATGAACGAATCCAAAAATAATGCCATTCAAGTGGCTTATAAAGCAGCCGGTCAAGAAGTCAAAGTCACTTATGATGGCGTATACGTATTAAGCGTAAAAGATGACGTTCCAGCAGCCGATGTCCTTCACGCTGGCGACCTAATCACAGAAATTGATGGGAATGCGTTTAAATCAAGCCAAGAATTTATTGATTATATTCACAGTAAAAAAGTGGGAGACACAGTCAAAATAAACTACAAACACGGCGACAAAAATGAGCAAGCCAACATCAAATTAACAGCAATTGATAAAAAAGGCACTCCAGGAATCGGTATCACGCTTGTGGATGATGAAAAAATCACCGCAGATCCAACTGTGAAAATCGACTCAGAAAAAATCGGTGGACCTTCTGCCGGTTTAATGTTCAGTTTAGAAATTTACAGCCGTTTCCAAAAAAATGATCTTACAGATGGCAAAAAAATCGCCGGAACTGGTACGATTGACCCTGACGGAACTGTTGGTAGAATCGGCGGAATTGATCAAAAGGTCGTTGCTGCGGATAAAAGCGGTGCGAAGGTTTTCTTTGCTCCCAATGATCCAATTACCGATGAAATGAAAAAAAGCGACCCAAGTATCGAAAGTAATTACGATACAGCAGTTAAAACAGCGAAAGACATTGACTCCAAAATGAAAATCGTTCCAGTTAAAACTTTCCAAGATGCTGTGGATTATTTAGAAAAACTACAATAAAAAAGCCGTTTTGTCTGCTATAGACAAAACGGCTTTTTTTATTAAAGATATTTGGCAGTTAAGGATTGTTTATTTTCAAGTAAATCAAGGGGAGCGCCTTCGAAGATAATTTGTCCGCCAGCACTTCCGCCTTCTGGGCCAAGGTCGATAATCCAGTCTGCGTTACGAATAATATCGACATTATGTTCAATTACAATAACGGTATTTCCTTTATTTACAAGTGAGTGGATAATCGTCAAAATATGTTCGATATCTGACATATGAAGACCAGTCGTCGGTTCATCCATAATATAAATCGACCCTTTTTTATGAAGCTCATTGGCGAGTTTTAAACGTTGGCACTCACCGCCTGATAAGGTGCTAAGTGCTTGGCCAAGCGTGACATAACCAATTCCAACCTCTTCCATTGCCTCAATTTTCTTCAAGATTTTTTTATCCGTAAAGAAATCGAGTGCTTCTGAGACAGTTAGTTCTAACACATCGCTAATGGATTTACCATTTAGCTTATATTGCAAAACAGAATCTTGGAATCGCTTGCCGTGACATACTTCGCAAGGTGTGCGAATCGAATCCATAAAAGCTAAATCCATAGTTGTGAAACCAAGTCCTTTACAGTTTTCGCAGGCGCCTTTGGAATTGTAACTAAAGAGTGATGGACTGACATCATTTTCTTTTCCAAATGCTTTTCGAATCGGGTCCATTATCCCAGTATAGGTGGCAGGATTAGAGCGAATATTGGCATGAGCGGCTGATTGGTCGATCACTATCGCATCTGGATATTCTTTTAGGAAAACAGAATGAATCAAGGTACTCTTACCCGAACCAGCCACGCCAGTTACTACAGTAAGAATTTCTTTTGGAATGTTGGCCTGAATATCTTTTAGGTTAAAGCGACTACTTTTTTCAGTTGTTAAAAAGCCTTTTGGTTGTCTCGGTTTGCTATTAATTGGTAAATGGCGATTGAGGAACTTGCCAGTTAGTGTGTCTGATTTCAGCAAATCGGTGTAACTTCCGACAAACTGAATCTCACCGCCATGTTTTCCTGCGTGCGGACCGACATCGACAATATGGTCGGCAATTTTGATCACATCTGGGTCATGTTCCACCACGAGAATCGTATTTCCTTTGTCGCGCAATTTCACGAGTAATTCATTGAGTCGATGAACATCTCGTGGATGAAGACCGATACTTGGTTCATCGAAAATATAAAGCAGATCAGTCAAGCTGCTATTCAAATGACGAATCATTTTGACACGTTGCGATTCACCACCAGAAAGAGAAGCAGTTTGGCGGTCAAGTGTCATATAACCAAGACCAATATCAATCAAATGTTGCAATCGCTCTGTGACACTTTTGACCATTGGAGCAGCGATAGGGTCATCAATACTCGCAATCGTTGCTTTTAATTCATCTAATTGCATCGCTGTGAAGTCGGCGATATTTGCACCATTTATTGTACAAGATAATGCTTGCGCGGAGAGTCTCGTGCCTTCGCAAGTTGTACAAGGCGCAATATGGGTGAATTTATCGACACGTTTTTTAGTAGAGGCGGACATTTCGCCTTCTTTTTGAATATACAAACGATTGAATTTTGGAATCAACCCTTCATATGTAGCGTTCATGCTTCCCATGGGTGTTTCTAGGAAAACTTTAATATCTTTCCCATGTAACAACATATCGTATTCTTCGTCAGTATAATCTTTTATTTTTTTATTCACATCAAAAAAGCCGGAATAAGCATAGGAATTCCAGTACCATGAATCTACCGAAAACGTCGGAAATAAGATGGCGCCTTCTTTGAGCGATTTATTTGGATCAAGTAATTTGACTAAATCAACCGAAACTTTTTGTCCAACACCATGGCAATCAGGGCACATACCAGCAGGGTCGTTAAAAGAAAATAAATTTGCTGTCCCGATACTAGGCTTGCCGACACGCGAGAAAAGTAATCGCAAAATCGAATTAATATCCGTGATGGTACCAAGGGTGGAGCGGGAATTACCGCCAAGTCGTTTTTGATCAATAATAACAGAGGTGGAGAGGTTTTCAATTGAATCTGCGTCCGGCTGCGTATACTTCGGAAGGAAATTACGAAGATAGGCGCTGTATGTTTCGTTTAACTGTCTTTGCGATTCCGTGGCAATAGTTTCAAATACAATAGAAGATTTCCCGGAACCAGATACACCAGTAAAAATAGTGATTTTTCGTTTGGGGATATCTAGGGAAATATTTTGGAGATTGTTTTCACGCGCTCCTCTTAATCGAATATATTCTTGTACCATACACATACCTCCTGTTTTTTGAGTCGGACAAACATCTTAGCAAAATAGCCCCATAAAAGTCAACCAAAAACCTTGTAAAGATTACAAGGTTAAAATTGGTGGAATATGAAAGTCGCCAGCCTGATAATTTTCCAGTCCTTTTGCCAGCGTATAAATGTTTGTCGCACGTAATTCTTCTTCTAAAAGCCCAGCTGGTGCTTTGGAAACCGTCGTGATAATAGGGAGAGAAATATTTTTCTTATGAAGCGATAGATATTGTTGCCCCGTTTTATTCATGCCGAGTATTCGGATGTAAGGGGAGCTAGTTTGACTCCTCGCATTTAATAAAATTTGTAAAGCCGTTCGTTGTAATCGCGCATTACTGTATCGCTTTGTTTTGGTTAATTCTATAAAATCAGAGAAGTTTTGCGCTTTAGTCGCTGCTTGCTGCATCCGGTTTTGAATTCCTTCACTAACACCGCGAATTCCTTCCAGTTCTTCTGAGCCTGCTTGAATTAACCGATATTGCAGGAATGACCAATAATCTGTCCACGATAAAAATGGCCCCTCATAATTGCGTAAAATAGCTATAGAAGAAGCAGGGAGA